>MAXL01000293.1 GCA_001751005.1 Desulfobacterales bacterium S5133MH16 | reverse complement strand
TTCTTAAGGTGGTTCGGTTACTGCAAGATAGAGAATGAAAGACCTTTGAAAAACGCCCCCTTTTGCCCAATTCCGGCGTCAGGCTCAAATTTTAATCCTCAAAATACTCCATGTATTCCTGTGGTTAAAATTTTCGCCTTTCTTGGTCTTGAACCCCGGTTAAATATTAAATGTGGATTTAACTGGGCAGGCAAAATTGAACATTTTTCAAAGGTCTTAATGAGGGTTGGATAGTGATCAGACCTTGAGAATAAACGTTCCGCGGGTGCCTTTTTTAGGAAGATTTTCCAATTTTACTTCCCCGTTATGAAGTATGGCCACTTCTTTAACAAAATTTAATCCCAGGCCGGTACTTTTTTTCCCGCTGTCCGGCCGTTTCAAGGAGAAAAATCTGTCAAAAATCTTATCTTTGGCATAATCAGGGATGCCGGGACCGTTGTCATCCACAGTGAATGTGACCCTTTTCCCGTCACTGTGTGCGGTTAACTCAATTTGACTGTGGTCCGGACTAAAATCCATGGCATTTTGAATGAGGTTGCCCATGGCCTGATGAAGTAAAAAAGAATCGCCTTTTACCCGAATATCATCCGGAATCTGAACCACGGCTTTGAGATTCTTTTTTGAAAGCATGGGCTGTTTGCTCTCCAGAACCGTTTTTACCAAAGAGGCAAAGGAAATATTTTCTATTTTCCGTAGAATTTTCAGATTTTCCAATTCCGATAACTCCAGCAGCCGGTCCACAATTTGCCGGATTCGATTGGCTTCGTTATGAATGTTGGATAAAAACCGGGCGCGCTGCTCGGGCTGCATTTTTTCTTCCAGAAGTTCCGCGGCCCCTCGGATGGCCGAAAGCGGACTTTTGATTTCATGGGTCAGGGTTTGTACATATTGCTCCACATATTTTTTCCCTTCCAGAGCCTCCTGCATTTTTTCGAAAGCGGTTCCCATCTCACCGATTTCACTGTGGCCCAGTTTGGGAAATTCCATCCTTTTGCCTTGGCGAATCCCATTGGCATAACCGGTCAGGCGTTTAATGGGGCGGGTGATCCACACGGATGCCAACAGGCTGAACAAGGCGGCGGCCATCAATGACAGAATTCCCACACGGAAAATCTTGGGTTTGGCGTCCGTTAAAAAATTATTTATGTTTGTGGTGGGTTTGCCAACCGTTAACACCCCCGCAATTTTTCCCTTAACCATAAGGGGTGTGGCCACATAGAGAACGGATGATGTCGGGTCCTCGGGATCCGAGCGCGTGGTTCGGGCGCCGTATTGGCCCTCTAATGTTAAGCGAACGTCCCGCCATTTTGAGTAATCTTCCCCCATATTGGCTTTGTTTTGGGAATCGAAAATTATGGTTCCGTTGGTATCGGTGATATAAACCTGCATGTCCACCTGTGTTTTGACCATGTCGTATATTCCGGCGGATAGGGGCCGGTTGTAGATGGTCGTAAATGCGGTGTACAGCTTTTCAGGATCAAACCGGTCCGTTTCCATTTCAAGACCCACAATGCCGGCCAAAATATTGGCCTGATCCACCAACGGGTCTTCAACACTTTCAAGATAGCGAGTGCGGAGATTTTTCACCACCCAGTCGATGGGATAATAGAAGCAGACAGCGAAAATCAAAATATAACAAAAGAAAATGCGGGCGCCGAGTTTCATAAATCCTCTTTCAATGAATATCCCATACCTCTGTGGGTGACGATGGGATCCATATCCGGTTTGACGGTTTTTAATTTGGCACGAATATTTTTTATATGGGCATCAACGGTTCGGTCCATACTGGTTTCGGGTTCATCCCATACCAGATCCATTAATTGATCCCGGGAATACACATGCCCCGGCCGGCGGATAAATGTTTTTAAGATCTTGTACTCATAATGAGAGAGGTCCAGGATCTTGTCAAAATAGGAGATCCGACGCTTTGATTCATTAACCGTAAATGCCGGGACGGACAGTGTCGAGGGTGTAGTCTGTTGCGTTCGCCTGAGAACCGCCTTGACTCTGGCGGACAGTTCTCTGGGACTGAACGGCTTGGTCAAATAGTCGTCCGCGCCGATTTCAAGCCCCACGACCCGATCAATTTCATCGGCCCGTGCCGTCAAAAAAATAATCGGGATGGTGTGAGCCTTTCTGATTTCTTTGCACAATTCGAGCCCGTTGATGTCCGGCAGTCCGATATCCAGTACGATCAGGTCCACCGGATTTTCGGATATCAGGGGGATGACGGACATTCCGGATGACAGGGTCACCGTGTCAAACCCGTCGGTTTCAAGGGCATACTGGATAGTATCCGTGATGGCGGGCTCATCTTCAACAATCAGGATCTTTGGTTTCATGATGTCTCTCTTTTGGGTCGAAACATTAAGAAGCGATCTTTAACGGTAGACTTGCTGGCGGTTACAGGTTTTAAGTAAAGTTGTACCTTACCCCAGATCCATCCGCAACCGGATTGTATCAAAAAAACAACTAAAAAAACAACCATACAAACGGATAATATTACCAGGCAATGTTCCACAAACTGCGGGCCGTTTTTGTGATACGCGCGGTTTAAGAGCGGAATGCCCAGAGAAATGAGGAGATACCAAAACAGCGGGATAAAAGCCGCATGACCCGATCCAACAGAATCTGAATGCTGCTGGACCCATTTTTTTTGTTTCCGCTCTGTATCCCGGGTACAGAAACGAATTATTTTATCCAACGTCACATAAAACAGGCATAGAAAAAAGAAGTAGATGAAAATACCCTGTATCCGGTGAAGCCTCTCCGGCGTCAACCCGTGATAATAAATATCGGCCTTGTACATATAAATGGACGCAACAATTCTGAACGCATTTACGGCAATTGTCAAAACATAGGCCCATGCAGCACTGTTGCCCAGCCAAAAGATCTTTAATCCGGAAGATTTCAGATGGTGAAGGCCTGAAAAAGCCGCCATGCAAAAGGCAATGATCAAAAAATTCACACCGGCACAGGACGGTGCAATGATGATCCGGTTTGCGCGGTTGACAAATCCCGCACCATCTTCTTTTTCAAACGCGATTCCGCTTATATATTCAACCACGCCGGCAGTGGGACCCAATATCCAGCCCAGGTCATCACTGCGGGCGTGGCTGTAATGGTATTTGAGCCCCACCGCGATGAGCAGCGCAGCCATATAGAAGATGCTGTTTTTTATAAACTCAGTCCTACTTTTACTGAGATTTGATATCAACATAACAACCTTTTGAAATTTATGTAAGCCACGAAGCCACAAAGACTAAGGTGCATCAAGCCCGAGAACGAACATATTTTTTATGTGCGATTGTCATGATAAGAATCAGAAGCGCAATGACCAGCACTGTGCACAACTCGGGTTCGGGAACCTTTGATACCGACCCGCCCACGGCCAGGTTGGACACATTTAACGGCAAGGGCAGGGGCTGATGAACATCTTGGGATTGAGCCTCGGGATTGCGGACCACCTCATGGACGGCAACAAATGATGTGTTTGCCGTCAACAAATTATACGTCAGTCCCAGCGAGGTTATTTGGGCATTGGTTTCACGGGTGTGATCCTTGAAATTGAAATCCGACAGACGCCCAATCCGTGTCCGGGCCCATAAATACCTCAAGGCGCTATTTACTTCCAAGGGTTTGGTTTCAGACACATTAACTGTCCTGAGATAGTCGCCGCTTCCGTCCACGCCGGTGAGTTCAATAGTCCCTCGGGGTTTGCCCCGCCATTTACCGAAAACCATTACGGGTCGTTGGGCAAACAGGTCCGGAATTACAGGGGGTTCCATATCATAGGTTTCAAAACCGTCATATGTGACCGCAATGTGGGTCAGTACGGGTGATTGAACATAGTTGCGAAACCGTTCCGCAGCACCACGGGCTTCCCGGGGTTGGGTTACCACGAAGGGCTCCCCGTGTCCGGCCCTGGCCATGCCTTCGATGAGATACCGGTTCACACTGCTGCCGATACCGAAAGAAAACACGTTGGTGCGGTTCAGGTTCTGTTGAATCAGATGAAAAACATCTTTTTCCGCAGCAATATATCCGTCTGTTATAATGAGAATGGTTCGGGAATAGGCTTCATCTGACGGTAACGACAGGGCCTTCTTCAAAGCGGAGGAAAGTTCCGTGCCCCCGCCGCCCTTCTGACAATCGATTAGCCGGATGGCGCTATGGATGTTTTTCCCGGAGGCCGGCACCGATGCAGGGGCCATCACTCTGGAGCCGCCGGCAAAAAGAACCACATTAAATTTATCCGATTCTTTAAGATTTTCAATCAGGTTTTTCAGAAGCTTTTTGGCCGTATTCAGCGGAAATCCGTGCATGGAGCCGGAAATGTCCACCACGAAGATGTATTCCCGGGGGGGAATATCCGCCGGTTTAACCCGTTCCGGGGGTTGAACCATGAGCAGGAAAAAATTTTCATCCTCACCGGAATACAGCATCAAGCCGGATTCAATGGTTTTGCCGGCCAGTCGGTAGTTCAAAATAAAATCACGATTCCCACCGGATTTCTCGGATTTTGCCATCAGGATTCGGGCAACCGATTTACTTTCCCATAGGATTTCGGTTTCGTTGGAGAGACATACAAGCTCCTTAAGGGCAATGCAGGTGGAAATGCAAAGGGCAATATTAAATAC
>MAXL01000292.1 GCA_001751005.1 Desulfobacterales bacterium S5133MH16 | reverse complement strand
TGGCTGCGGGCATGGATACCTTTGTCAAACACAAAATCGATGGCAAAGTCCTCCATGGCAGGATACAAAAATTCTTCTACAATCTTAGGGGTCCGGTGCATCTCATCTATAAAAAGGGTGTCTTTATCTTCAAGATGCGTGAGAATGCCGATCAGGTCGCCGCCCTTTTCAAGGGAAGGACCGGCAGTAGTAATAAGATTGCCCCCCATTTCATTGGCAATAATATGGGCAAGCGTTGTTTTTCCGAGGCCCGGAGGCCCATGAAAAATAATATGGTCCACCGGTTCATCTCTTTTTACGGCTGCTTCAATTGCGATTTTAAGCGCTTCCACAACTTCTGTCTGGCCTACATAGTCTGAAAAACGTTCCGGCCTCAAGGAGAGTATTTCCGGTTCCCTGTCCACGGGCAGACATGATGCTTCAAGAATTCCCTGGTTGTCGGAAGTATGTTTTAATATATCGTTCATGATTTTTGACGCTTTATCGGCTCAGGGAATTTTCTCCCCGATATACTTCTTCAAAGAGTTCTTCAGGGGTTGCAATAGCGCGGTTACGTTTCATGGCTTGGTCAACTATCTTTTTTGCGTGGGTTCTCTTGTGCCCCAGCTGAAGAATAAGTACATCCAACACCTGCTTTGAAAAGTCTTCGACCACCGGCGCTTTTACTTTTTCCAATTCACGGATCAATGCGAATTTATTCATTTTGCCTTCAAGTGTGGCAATGATTTTACGGGCCGTCCGATCACCTATGCCTTTTAACTGCTTGAGCTTATGGATGTCTTTGGATTCTATGGCCCGTGCGATGTCACGGACCGGTACGTTCAGGGCCTTAACCGCTTTGAGGGGACCGATATCTTCTACCGAAATGAAATATTGAAAAAATTCTTTTTCCACCTCGAGATTAAAACCGATCAGCACCGGCTTTGGCTGCCGTTCGGTCTGTTGATAATAAATATAAAGGGAAACGTCGTCACCGACTTTCTTTGCGCTGAAGGTTTCCATGACAACTGCGGGAAGCAGAACTTCATATCCGACCTGATTTGCAAGAAGCAGTATCCTGTCGTCCTCTTTTTTTAAAAGTTTGCCCTCAAGATAACCGATCATCAGATACCGTTGCATACACGTTGGGCTGTGCGGTTTGCGACAGTCCGTTATTATGGCGAAACAAGCCCACAAGCGCTAAGCCCATTGCATCAGAAGCGTGATAAGGTTTAATGGGATCGGTCAGGTTCAAAAAACGCCGAACCGCTTTTTCAAGCTGCATTTTGCTTGCATTGCCGTTCCCGGTCAGCACCTGTTTTGCTTCACGAACCGGGACCTCTGCAACCGGCACGCCCACCTGGCAACCGGCAAGCAGAACAACACCGGTAACCTTGCCCAATGTTATGCCGGCTTTTGGAAACTTGACCATGGAAAATATATCTTCCACTACCATAAGGTCAGGTCTTTCATCCTTTAATACCATGAGAAGATTTGAAAAGATTTTATCGAGGCGGCCCGGCAGGGGAAGGTTTTTTGAAGTATGGATACTGCCAAAGGAAAAGCCTTTAACCTTAAGACCCGTTCCTCTGACAATTCCGACACCGGTGGCTGAGAGACCCGGATCTATGCCGATAACCTTTATCATGTAACGCTCTTTTCCGGATTCCGGATGATGATTATGTGTAACCCTAATCGAGTCAAAACTCGATTAAACGTTATCAGTTATTAGTTATCTGTTAACAGTTTTGAAAGATTGACAGGCAAAATTACACCTCATCTCCAGAAGAGATACAAAATGGTGGTTCATACTTTTTCTAATAACGGATAACGGATAACAAATAACCTCCAATTGAGCATTTTCGCTCAATTGGGGTTCTATCAAACCGCATTAATGAGCAAGCCCTTTCAACTTTTTTTTAGCGATCTTCGCTTCATTGGATTTTGGATATTTTTTAATCAGTTCCGTAAAGATAAGACGAGCATTTGCCTTGTCCCCCAGATTAAAAAAAGAAAATCCCTGCTTTAACAGTGCGGACTGGACCTTATTCCCTTTGGGATATTTTTCGATGACCTTCTGGTATTCTAAAATGGCTTTTTCGTACCATTTTTCATGATAGTAGATTTCACCAATCCAAAATTGCGCATTGTCGGCATTATTTGACTTTGGATATGTTTTTAAAAATTTTTGAAATCTTTCCCGGGCCAGCTCAAAGTCACCCTGGTCAAATGCTTGTTTTGCCGTTTGGTAAATCACATCTTCTGAATGTTTCTGTTCTGCCCGGCTCTTGGTTTTTATGCCGGACCCCTGTTTCGCTTTTAAATCGGGTTCCGTGGACTCAAAATTCAGGTACTGCTCAATACGTGCGATACGGTCTTTATTTAAACTTGCCGTTCGATCTATTCTGTCCAACCGGATTTCTTTTTTCTCATATGAATCTTCAGAAGTCTGTATTTTCTGTTTTAATACATATTCCGTCTCTTCAAGCCTGCCGCTTAAAATTTGGATTTCTTGTCTGAAGCTTTCGATCAAGGCATTTTGCTCGGCAAATTTATTTCTAAGATTTTGATTGTTTTGTTTCTGGGCATTTAATTTGGACGCGAGTTCTTTGTTCTTTTGCTGAGACTCCAAATAACGTTTTTCAATCAAAGCCTGTCGATTGTCGAGGGTAATCACATCCCGCTGCAACGCACAGCCGCACAAAATCATCATGCACGACAAAATAACTATGGTTATATTTTTCATGGCAAAATTAACCAAATGGGGCTTTACCCCATTTGGTTTTATAAGTGGTTACGATTCGAAATCAATTCGTTTTTCCCGCTTAAAGCGGAATACATTTCCCGAAACGTTTTGAGTGAGCCCTTAGTTTATGGTAAAGTGACCTCTGCGGTTCTTTGCCCAGGCTTCTTCATTATGACCGGGGTCCACAGGACGTTCTTCGCCATAGCTTATACCGCTTAATCGCGATCCTTCAACACCGAGATCCATCAGGAAGGTCTTGGCACTTTCAGCACGCTGGTCACCCAGAGCAAGGTTGTACTCATTGGTACCCCGCTCATCGCAGTGCCCTTCAATGGTTGCCGCAGCTTCAGCATTGTTTATAAGCCATTCCGCTTTTTTCCTCAAAATTGACTGTGCCTCGGCAAGCAGAACAGCACTGTCAAATTCAAAAAATATATCTTCATTTAAAAACATGTTTCGGGCAGCCGCCATACGTTCCGCTTCTTCCTGGAGACGTTGCTCCTCGATGGCCTGTTGCCGTGCCAACTCTTCCTGGCTTGCTTTTTCAGCTGCCGCTTCATCTTCGGCCTGTTGCGATAAAGAAGTTTCAGACCTTATCGTCTTTTTTGCACATGAAACGGTGAGCAGTAATCCGGGGATTACAAGTACCATGGCCAAATGTATTAATAATTTTTTTCGCATGTTTTCCTCCTGTTGATTTAGTTTGTATATTTTGTGCTTTTTATCAAAAAATTTTTTATTAATTACTACCCATTCCAGGTGACCAATCCGGCTGTGTCTGCTCACCTTGCAAGGCAAGTAATCGCCTCTGGTCGGTTCCATAAGCAGTCATAACATAAATTCTGGAAGGCCCTTCCCGTGTAGAACTGAACACAATAAGACTTCCATCCGGCGACCATGACGGCGCCTCGTTGTCGCCGTGATCATGTGTCAATTGAATCGGGCCCTGTCCGTCAATACCGATCACGAAGATATCGTTTCGGCCGCTCATCCCTGAATAGGCCACCTTATCCCCTTTGGGCGACCAGCTGGGCTGTGTATTATATCGTCCCTGAAAGGTCAGTCTTCTTGCCACTCCGGAAGCTATATTTTTAATATAAACTTGAGGTGTTCCGGATCTTTTTGAAACAAAAGCCATATTCTTGCCGTCCGGGGACCAGGTCGGCGACAGATCAATACCCCTTTTCTTTGTTAACTTATTAATAATTTTTCCGGTTCCGGTCAATAGATAAATTTCCGAATCACCTGAAAATGAAAGGGTCGCTGCCAGAGCAAATTCGTTGGGAACCCAGGCAGGTGTGATATTTATTCCTTTTTTTGAGATCACAGTCCCGCGCTTTTGTTTTAAATGCTTTATGTAAAGGTCGGGCTTGCCCTTTGCATATGAGGTATACGCCATCCATTTCCCGTCAGATGACCATGCCGGGGAAAGGGTAATACTTTTTAAATGCGTTACCTGCCTGGGATTGTATCCGTCAAATTCACATATATAAATTTCCTTGTTTCCCGAATTATTTGAAACAAACGCAATCTCACTGTTAAAAATTCCTTTGTTCCCGGTCAGGAAAAAAATAATCTCGCTGCAAAAACGGCGGACTATTTTTCGCTGATCCTTGATCAATCCCTTGTATCGTTTGCCCACCAGCAATTTTTCTTTAAACGTGTCATAAAGTCGAAGTTCCATTTCCACCTGGTCGCCCTTAAGCAAAACTCCCCCGGTTACCAGGAGCTCCGCTCCGATACTGGTCCAGTTATGGAAATTTACATTGGCCAGAGAGGTTACGGTTTGCATATCCACAAGAAAGGCGTCACGGTCAAGGATTTTGAAATAGCCGGTGAAGTCCAACGTTTCAGCGAGCAAACCAGATGCGGTTCCGGATAGGCGCTCGGTGGCGTCGCCCGGGTAAACCTTTTTAAACACAGGAATTGCAATTGGAATTTTTCGTAAAAAAGGATGGGTGATATCAATATAATCATATCCGGCCCCGCATATGCCGGTCCCAATCATAAAAGATGCCAGAGCAATTAAACATATTGTTTTAATGCAGTAATTTTTCATTCTGTCTTTCGAACCTATTCTAATCACAATCCTACTTTATTATCCCTTCGGGGGTAAACCTTAGGCCGATATCCACAAAGGACTTTTTCACGCCCGGCGGATGAGGACGAACCGGATTTGATTTCATAATCGCTTTTTTGGCGGATTCATCGAAATAACTGTTTCCGGACCTTTTATCAAACCATATATCTTTTATTTCGCCGTTCGGCATGACTTTGAGTGCCAGATATGCCTCAAGATTTTTTTGCCCCCCGACCAGTTGTTCGGAAAATGCCCAATTTTTCTGAATCTGGTACGCAATTTCGATGCGATATATATCAATTAATTCCAGAACCTTTTTACTGCCGACCCCGGATCCGGCGGGAATTCCGGAATTTTTTACGTCTTCATTGGTTTTACGGTCAATGGGTCCGGTCTTTTTTACCTGATCCTTGAGGCGGTTGATCGCCTGTTTGATCTGATCGGGTCTTGATTTTTCAACTTTCTTTTCAATTTGGCTAATCGCGCTTTTAACCACCCTGTCAGACTTGAACGTCTTTTTTTTAAGTGATGTTTTTATCTTTTTCTTTTTGGGCGCAATAGAAATCGCTTTTGAGGGCTTCTGAACCGGTGCAGGAACAGTTTTTGATGCAACTTTAGGTGCCGGAGCCTTTTTTTTTACTGTTGCCGGTCTTTTAAGTTCTGCAGGCTGCTGATTGTCCGGACCCGACGATTTTTTCAGGGCCGGCAAGGTTACCATGCTGACATTGATAACTGAAAGAGACGGCCTTTTATTTGTTGCATAACCCGGAGCAAATATCAAAATCACAAAAAGGATCACATGACACATCAAGGAAACACTAAAATTCAAAAAGAATGTCCTGCGTTCGTATTCCTTATCCTGGGACAAATAAGAATTTGAATGCATACTTTTATTCATCAGCTTTTTGCTTTTCGTTTTTTTCCTTTCTCTTTTTGACTTACGGGCTCAGTCACCATGCCCAGCTTCTCAACCCCGGCCTCTTTTATTTCGGACATGACTTGGACAACAAACCCATAGGGTATTTCCTTGTCAGCCCGAAGGTAGACTCCCCGGTCCTCTCGACCTTCAAGAATTTTTTTGAGTTTTTCCTGAAGAAAATCCGGTGCAACCTGAAAGTCATTAATAAATACCTGATTCTTATCGTTGATGGTAATGATAAGATGCTCCTTTTCAGCAATAAGCGGCTGTGATGTGGTCTCGGGCAGGGCAACATCCACGCCCTGCATCATCATGGGCGCAGTTACCATGAAAATAACCAGAAGAACCAGCATAACATCAACAAACGGAGTTACATTAATATCAGACATAAGGCGGTCACTGTTGCCCCCGTTTACCATCGAATGTTTCCCCCCTTTATTTCCTTAGTACATATATTCATAAGTACGATGACGTATCTGTAATCGTTCACGGATTTTTTGAAATCCCAAATTTCAAGCACCAAATTACAAATAAATCCCAAATTTCAAGCACCAAATCTCAAACTCCAAATTCCAAACCGGTTCCCTCCTGGCCGTAGGTCCTATGGGCCGGAGGCAAAGCGATTGTTTTTTTGTTTGGGATTTTGAATTTCGGTCATTGTGATTTGTTTGTTATTTGGAATTTGTTATTTGTATTTTCCAGTTTATCCGGGTTAGGTCATAATGTCCCGTTCAATAATATTTAAAAAATCTGCGGAAAAATTTTGCAGCTCGGATTCGACAACTCTTATCTTCTGCATAAAATGATTAAATGCGATAACCGCCGGTATAGCGGCCGCCAGCCCGGCGGCCGTTGCAATAAGCGCTTCGGAAATCCCGGGCGCCACCACGGCAAGGCTGGCCGAACCCCTGAGCCCGATCCCATGAAAGGAATTCATGATACCCCACACGGTCCCGAATAAACCGATAAAAGGCGTTGTGTTCCCGGTTGTGGCCAGAAAAGGAACCATTCGAGTCATGCGGGTGGTCTCGGCGTTAATGGCCCGGCGCAAGGCCCGTTTAACATTGCCGATCCCGGTGAATTTGGAACCCAAAGATGTGCCTTGGGTTCCGGATGACTGTTCTGATCCTGATTCTGTCAGATCCTTGAATCGGCCGGATTTCTTAAGTTCCACATATCCCACGCGAAAAATCCTGGCAACGGGACTGCCCTGAAGCAGCTTTGCCTTGGAAAACGCATTGGACAGGTTCCTGCTTTTCCAGAAAAAGTCAATAAATTCCGCCGACTCGGAAAACGCCCTTTTGATATAGCGATATTTTATTATCATGATAGCCCATGATGTTACGGAAAAAAAGAGCAGCAGCAAAAGCACAAACTGAACCATAAGACCGGCGTTTATTATCATATGGAATATATCTAACTTTAGAAGATTCATTAAACGACTCCGTGTTTCATATAAGTTAGCGTTTCGTAAATTTACGTCTCGGAAATTCTACAACTTCTTGAAAATACAGGTTTATTAATGGAATATTTGGAATGCTGATTTTAAGAAGATGATATTCTTCCATTTAATTCCCGTCAAGAGGAATTTTACAATAACCCCATTTTCCAGCATTCTCCCGCCATGACGGGATGAGCTAAAACCATAATGTTTTCTAAAAACTACAATGTTACCCAATTTCTAATTTTTTTAACTAGTGTCCATCCATAAATGAGGATTTTCGTTCAAGATCAAGCCTCCGGCCCGTAGGGCCTACGCCCCGGAGGGGCATGTGAAAAAAATAACCACAGGCATATATTTAATATTCCGAGGATTATTTTTTGAACATAACGCAGAGATTGGGCAAAAAGACCATTTAGGGATGGACACTAACTATATGAACCGGATTATGGTGTCAAGAAATTTGGTTTGTTCTCAAAACCGCAATTAAACGTCTCGGAATTTCTACAACTATATGAAATCAATAGTCTTTTAATGGTAATCTGTTTGTGCCATCATTCCCTCCGGGGCGTAGGCCCTACGG
>MAXL01000291.1 GCA_001751005.1 Desulfobacterales bacterium S5133MH16 | reverse complement strand
CAAGCTTTGACACCATTTATCATTAGATGTTGTCGGCGAAGGGAGAAGGGGAATTGGGGTTCGCCGATGGAATCCCCGATAGGGGGTCTGTGTAACAAGTTTTAGTGGAATGTACTTCAGATTCCACGGGGTAAAAAAGTTTCGGTGACGTTTGTGCAGAACGTGTTTTAAATTTCCAACATTAGATAAGACATATAAATTTTTTGCTTGATCTATTCTAGATTCTAGAATATAGAATGGGCCATGAATTTGTTACCCCAAGATATACTGATCATGATAAAGCTGGCCCTGTCGACCTCTCAAGATTGGTCGTATAATACGATAGCCTATGAGCTGGGTATGAGTTCATCCATGGCTTTCAGTGGGGTAAAGCGTGCCTCCCAGGCCCGCCTTTTCGATCCCAACCGCAGACGGCCTCTGCGAAAAGCGTTGGAAGAGTTTTTGATCCACGGGGTGAAATACTCGTTTCCACCTGACATTGGGAGCATGACCCGAGGCATCCCAACCGCTTTTGCTTCTCCGGCATTACGTGGTCATTTTGCATACGACTCGGAGGATATCTACGTCTGGCCTCACCCGAAAGGCCACGAAAGAGGGATTAGTTTTTCACCGCTTTACAAATCCATACCGGAGGTTGCCATGAAAGACGAAAAATTATATGCTGCCTTGGGTTTGGTTGATGCTCTTCGTTTGGGTAGAGCCAGGGAAATCAAGCTTGCCGAGAAGCTGCTGGTCGACATGTTGAAACATAATGCGTAGACACTACCAGAATATCGAAAGGATCATGACTGTTGCACGCCAGCTAGAAGACCTGCTGCAAAACGTGGTGTTCGCTGGCGGTGCTGTGACCGGGCTGCTGATCACGGATCCCGCTTTTCCGGATGTCCGCCCTACTATCGATATCGATGTTATCGTTGGAGTCATCAGCCTCTCCGACTATTACAGGCTCCAGCGGCGTCTCCGCGAAAAAGGCTTTCGAGAATCTATGGAGGATGGAGTCATCTGTCGTTGGAAGTTTAGGGAAATATTAGTCGATTTTATGCCCACCGATGAACGAATTCTTGGTTTCTCCAACCGGTGGTATGCTGATGCTTTCCATAATGCCCAGAACTGTTCTGTCCAAGGTCTGACGATTAAGCTCATCAGGGCCCCTTATTTTCTTGGCACTAAACTTGAGGCATTCCACGGCAGAAGGAAGAAGCGATTACATGGTTAGCCATGACATGGAGGATTTTATTGCCGTGTTAGATGGCCGTTTGGAAATCGTTGAGGAAATTTTGGTGTCCGATGAGAAAATCAAGAACTACCTCGTTGATCATTGCAAGCAGTTGCTTGAAAATGATGAATTCCTTGACGCCCTGCCGGCCCACCTGCCTCCCGATCAGGCGAGCCAACAACGCGTATCGATTATTGAGGACCGGATGAGATTGATCGCCGAGATGCAATAGCGAAAAGCGGGACACCATTTTAACAGCCATTATAGCCTCGTTGCCATTGGCGGCAATATCAACTTTGCCAAGGGGGGACAGTTGCAAGTTTACAAGCTTCCTTGATACAAAATCATCTTCAGCAATTAATATTTTCGTGCATTTCCCCCTGCTTTGTTAATATTGAATGGGTTGTTTAGGTGTTAGGCAGTCGCATAAATGATACACCTTAAAAATTCTGGCTAAACGGGTACAAGGTGAGTCCAATAAGATTCGAAGAAGATTATTATTTTGTAACATATATTTGTTATAATAACAAGATATTACATGAAAGTGTTTTTAATGCCACATGGTGACAATCATGCAGACCGGGCCGCATATCACTATATGGTAGTTTTTAAATGTGATCTACAGCCGTTGCATAGCCTTTTTCACCCTTTTTCAGGGTTCAGGGCTCAACGTTGATGTTAATCCGGGTTGGTTGTCCCTGTTTTTTCAAAATTGTCGATCCATTTTTTGATACGATCCTCGCCGTACGCCTTTTTCCATTCATCAAGGATGTTGTCAATGGGGATATCCGCATAAGTTCCGTGATACTCCAGATATTCCATGAACTGTTTTTTCTCCTGACTAAATTCATGGAAGATGGCGTCTTCCCGGCCGTTAAAGTCAAGGGGAGTGACATGATGTTTTTCGCACAATTCGATATTAAACGTGGGGGTGGATTTGATCCATTTTCCGGACAGATAAAATTCCGTATACCCATGATAGACAAACAGATCTGAACCGATAAACTCCAGAAGCTTCGGGGTGGCCAGGTGATTTTTAACCGTGGCAAAGCCCACCCTGGAGGGAATACCGCAGGCCCTTCCAAGAGCACACAGGAACCCGGCCTTGCTGATGCAAAATCCCCGGCCGCTTTTGAGGATATTGCTGGCCTGGTAATGCTCCGGAAGGTAGAAGGGATAATAGGGATCATACCAGATGCCGTCCCGAACGGCATAGTAGAGTTTTACGGCTTGAGCAACTGGGTCGCTGCCTGCATCTTTTACGGTTTCATTGGCATATTCGATAACTGCCGGATGATCACTGTCGATGATTGCTGTGGGTGATAGATACTTTTGATCCATAGAATTCATTCGATGACTCCTAATAATAATCTATGTCCATCCGTGTACAAAAAAAGAAAATTTCTATACGGTCGATTTAATCAAATCCGGAGTTCCGAGTAGAACCACAAGTCCCACTGGAATGTACTTCAGATTCCACGTGTGTGTTTGCGGTACGTTCATTGGTTCATTACCGCCCGTTCGGCGGCGGTCAGGGCGCCTTCGAGATAACCGCCGTGTTGGTTGGCGGTTTCCGTGCCGGCAAAATGGATGGTACCGTCCCAAAT
>MAXL01000290.1 GCA_001751005.1 Desulfobacterales bacterium S5133MH16 | reverse complement strand
TCCAAATTCAAGGCGCGCAAATCCTGAGGAATGAGGCGTACTTATAGTACGCTGCAGTGACGAAGGATGCAGCGCAACGCAGAAGTTGGACTTTTTACGAAGCCGTCAAATATGTTTGACAAAACCGCTCAAGGGCCTAAATATTTAACGGGCTTATTAGCATTTGGATATTCTCGAAACTTTCGGCTTGACATTAGGTCTTAATATGGTACTTTAAAAAGACTGGAGGTGCCGATAATGAATATTCAAACAGATATAAGGCCTGTGACATATCTTAAGTCAAGAGCGGCAGATCTTTTAAAGCAAATCAATGAAACCCGCCGGCCTGTTATAATAACCCAAAATGGTGAACCTAAAGCTGTATTGCAAGATCCTAAAAGTTTTGAAGATATGCGTAAGGCTATCGGTATTCTGAAACTTATTTCTCAGGGAGAAGAGGATATCAAAAAAGGTAAGGTCAAGACACAGGAAGAGGTATTTAATAATATTGAAAACCTGTTGAAAATGAAGAGTCAATGAGTCAGGAATACAATATAATATGGGCAGATATAGCCGAAAAAGATTTGAAAAATATTATTGAATATATAGCAGATGACAGTCCATTAAACGCCCAAAAAGTTTTCAAAAAAATCAAAGAAAAGGCATCAAGTCTATATTCTTTCCCTGATCGTGGCCGATTGGTTCCTGAATTAAAGGAACAGGGCATCCTACAATACCATGAGTTAATCCATTCCCCGTGGCGGATTATTTATAGAATTTCAGGAAATACAGTTTATGTTTTGTCTGTATTAGATGCTCGACGAAATATTGAAGATATCTTATTGAAAAGATTATTGAATCTATAAATATATTCACAACCGGCTTTTTCCAAAAAAGCGAGTCGGTGCATGCTTTCACTATCAGATAAGCCAAATATCCTGTATAGCAGACCAGGAGAATCACACTTTTAAGCTAAAATAGTATTTCAAAAAAATCCTTAGACCTGTTATTTTTTACCCCAAATAACATGTTTAAGAACAAAAAACGGTAACTTTTAGAGCTTTTTTAACAATTTTTAAGATAGTTATCGTGGTCCGACCCCAAATCCACACGTAACCTACCGCTTTTCAGCCGAATATTGATGACTACTCATACTCTCAGTGTGCCAATCAAGTCACCCACCCAGTGTGTAATTACAAGCACCAAGCTTGCGATAATAAGATGTTCACCGACAATCTTCCAAGCAGGTTTGTCTTGTGATCTTGCGATGATGTAGCTCAAGGCAGTAAGAATGGATAGACCCCATAGCAAGCTTACGATGATTGCAACAGAGAGGGGGAGTAAAAGTACAGGAACCGCAAAGGTCAATGCGAACAAGAACTTCGTCAGAAATGTCGCAATGGTTGCTCCCCAAACCTGTTTGGCAGTTCGGGTCTTATCTGATTCCTCTGAAATGTGGATACCTAGGGCATCTGAAAAAGCATCGGCAATAGCGATTGTTAGAACCCCGGCAAGAACCACAATTCTGGAATGCGTTCCTGAGTGAAGACCGACCATGAGACCGAGGGTCGTGATGACCGCTGATGTCAGGCCGAAACAAATGCCTGTGCGTAAAGAATCTCTCATATGTTTTTTCTCTCCATAGTGCTCATGGTGTTATGTCAGCGGACGGGAATATATAGATATGTAGGGAACTTGGTCTTTCGCTGATTGGCTCCCAGGTACCATCATCACAATTATAAAAAAGCAAATCCCCCTTTAAAAATATGCCCTTATGATATCCGAAAACACAAAGTGCTTAAATTTACATCGAGCTTAGATCGATCAGGTATCTCCACCTGAAGATTACCGGCAAAGCAAGCTTTTTTTGCTATATACAGACAAATTTTTTAATCAATCAGTCTTCATAAGGTGTTAGCTTCAGTGTAAGCCCTTCAACATCATGTATTAACGCTTTACCATCAACTGGTAATGGAACATCGCAAAAAGCCTTCCATAGCTCCCCGTTGAGCAAAACTTGGCCTTCGGTTTTATCCCATCTTTTTATTTCAACGACTTTTCCAATCATACCTGTCACGCCGTAATTAGATCTTTTATTTCGGTTTTTAATAAACCAAATCAGAGGAATCGCAACATGCTCAATAAACTCAAATACAAGAAACCCGATTACTAATATGATAATTGCACTTTTCACCGAAGGTTTTCCTCAGTCAACAATCTGATGGCCGACCACTAGCAAAAGAATCATTATTAAAAAAGTTGCCGGTGCCGTATGTAAGCGATAAACGAATTTCCGCATCCCCTTGGGAGACACCTTGAATTTTAAAATTAAACCAAGAAAAACCATCATTGTCACCAATATTAAACCCCATTCAGGAAGTGGAGATGAACGACAAGAAGACAATAGAAAATGAAAAAAAGCCACACACAAGGCTATTGGATTTAAAACATAATGAAATCTCATCAGGTGTTTTTTCCGGAGCTGGTTAAACCTCTTTATCGAATTTTTAATCTGTGAATCTAACGGAAGAAAGCGGCTTACCCCTTTCAAAAGGATGCTGAAGGCAATAGTCAAGTTTGCGGTCACCAGGAGCCATGCAGCGGTTTGACCTGTTGTTTCATTCCCTTCATCATCTTTTTTGATCCGCCGTTTCTTATGATCGTCATCATCATGATGTTCATTGATATTCACATGTCGTTTGTAATGTCTTTTGTTTGTTTTGTGATCATCTGCTATCACCATGTTCGGGAAAACCTGAAAAATCAATAAGATCAAGAGTCCTGAAATAAAGAGTATCTTTCCGTAGTTTTTTGAGTTCATGACTGTCACCTTATCTTTTGGAGATTCTATTCACCTGCCAACTATTTTATTTAGTAAAAAGATATTAAGTACTGTGGTATAAAAGAACTAAATAAATCGATCTTTGATTAGTCCCCAAATTGCAACGCCTTTTTCTTTGAATTTGAAAATGCCTTTTGTAAGATTTGTTGGTTTAGCTGTAGGTTCTTCATAAAAGTTTTCTTTATTGCCAAAATTGTTTTTGGTTTTCGTCTTACTTTCTAAGTCTTCGCCTGCTCCAAAATTACGGGACATTCTGCCGGTTTTGCAGTTATAAAGGGAATAGCTTAAGCAGTAATACTTGGTTTTCTCCCATTTTGGATATTTATTA
>MAXL01000289.1 GCA_001751005.1 Desulfobacterales bacterium S5133MH16 | reverse complement strand
TTTTTAAGCTTGCAAAAACAGGAGCTGGTTGAGATAATAGATGAATATCCTAAAATTGCGGTGAATTTTTGTCGGGTACTTACCCGCCGGCTGCGAACCCTGAACGAAAAAGCGAGTGCACTTGAATGTGCGCCCGAAATGCTGGCTTGAAGGAAAAACCATGAAAATCGCCTTCCTGATGGATCGACTTGCAGACATCAATCCTGTATGGGAAACCACCAGTCACTTGATGTATGAATCCAATCAACGGGGACACACGATTTATTTCCTGGAACCTCATGATATCTATATCCGGGAGAACATGGTTATGGCCCGGATGTACGATGTCTCGGTTGAGCCGGATCAATCCATGCGGAAGTATTGGCGGGCAGTGATAGCGTGCCTTAAAAAGGACGAACGAATTTTCGAGTCCATCCCTGAATTAGACGCTCTGTTTTTAAGAAAAAACCCGCCGCTGCAATACCAGACTTTGGAATTTTTAGCTCCCTTCAGCGACCAGGTTTTCATGATCAATAATACCACGGGTCAAATTCAGGGAAACGGAAAGCTCTATGCACTCAATTTCCCGGATATTATTCCCGAAACCCATGTATCCCGCGATCCGGTCCGGTTAAAAAAAATCATTGATGACTTTGGCGGGGCCATGGTAGTAAAGCCGCTGCAACGCTACGGAGGAGAAGGCATTATCAAGGTAAGTACCAAAGACCAGGAAAATCTGCTTTCTCTGATCAATTATTACGTCAAAGCGTATGAACCTTATCATTATCGGGAACCCATCATGGTGCAGGAATTTCTTGATGCTGTTCGCAGTGAAGGGGATATACGCATTCTGTTGCTCAACGGGGAAATCATCGGCGCCATGCAGCGCAAGCCGGCCGAAGGAGAATTTCGGGCCAACGTGCACGCCGGTGCCAAGGTGTTTCCACATAAAATTACCCCCACGGAGCGAAATATTTGCCGCACCATCCGAAATCGGCTAGTAAAAGACGGGCTCTATTTTGTCGGAATCGATGTGATCGGAGATAAGCTGGTGGAAATCAATTGCGTCAGCCCCGGCGGGATTCCCCGTATAAATCGTTTAAATAAGGTAAAGCTTGAATCCAGGGTAATTGATTTTGTTGAGACAATGGTTAAAAATGTAAAAGCTTCACAATAAAAAAGAGAAAGGAAGGACTATGCAGACAATTCATTTCCTCCGTGGCAGGTTAGGACACCGTGCGTCATTATTTTTCATTTCATTGATTGCCCTGCTTATGCTTGCCGGCACTGTTTGTCCAAAGGCCTGGAGTGCACAGATGCTGAAAGTCGGCCTTCTGGAAGAGCCCAAAACATTAAATATCTGGCTTGCCAGCGATACCTGGTCACGCAAGGTCCTCAGGCTGATGTATCAACCTCTCTACATTCGAGACCCTGAAACACTCGCGCTTATACCGTGGCTGGCGCAAAAAGAACCGGTTTACGATGCTGAAGCCAACACTTATACGGTGAAACTGAGAGAAGCAAAATGGTCCGATGGTTCTGAAATCACATCGGAGGATATTGCCTTTACGGCTCGGCTTATCAAGGAATTCAAGATACCCAGGTACTCTTCAAAATGGAAATTCATTGAAAAGATAGAAACGCCTGACAAAAAAACCGCTAAATTCTACCTTAAAGAACCCAAAGCGATTTTTTTAAGCAGGACCCTTACCACTCCGATTGTCCAAAAAAAAGAATGGGAAGGGATCGCTGAAAAAGCGCGGCAAACAGAAAAACCCCTGGTGACGCTACTGAACCATGAAATAAAAAAACCGGTGGGAAGCGGGCCCTTTGTTCTGAAGGAATGGCGCAAGGGGGCTTATTTATTTCTTAAAACAAACGAGTTCTTTTTTGGCCGAAATCAGGATATTGCCGGCCGTCGCCTGGGACCATATATAGACGGCATTATCTTTAAGGTCTTCGGAACTTCTGATGCTGCCATTCTGTCCCTGAAGAAAAGTACGATCGACTTTTTCTGGTGGAAAATACAACCTGGTTACCTGGAAGATCTAAAAGAAGAGAAGAATATTCGGTTGTTTTCCAATGAGAAGAGTGCGCTCTACTATATGGGGTTCAACTGCCGGAAACCGCCATTTGACGATGTCCATTTGCGCCGGGCGGTGGCCATGCTGATTGATAAGGATTTCATTCTTAACCGAATCCTTCAGGGACAGGCGGTCAAAATGATTTCCGTGATCCCTCCGGGAAACAAATTCTGGCATTTTTCCGAGGTCCCTCTATACAGCCAGGGACTTACCAGCCAGGAACGCATCCGGAAAGCCTATGATATTTTACATGCCGCCGGTTATAGCTGGGAAGTACCACCGATTGATAAAGACGGCAAAGTCCTTGAAGGCAAAGGATTAAAGATGCCGGATGGTGAACAAATGGAGAAATTCTCCATCCTCACCCCGCCGGCGGACTATGATCCCCATCGTGCCATGTCGGGCCTGGTCATCCAGGAATGGTTAAGGGCCATCGGAATGCCTGCCTTTGCGCGGCCCATGGCCTTTGGTGCTTTACTTGAAAAGGTAAAGGTAAGCCGCGACTTTGACGCTTTCGTCCTCGGTTATGGGAGTCTTTCACTCGACCCCGATTATGTCAGAGCTTTTTACCACTCCCGGTATGACAAAGCACGAGGATTCAACAAGACTGGATATCGAAACCCTGATTTCGACAAAATTGCGGATGAATCCGCCGGCGCCATGGACCCGAATAAGCGTCAGGAACTTATATGGGCAATGCAGAAAATGATCCTGACAGATGTCCCCATTGTGCCCTTATACAACCCCAATTTAATCGAGGCGGTCCGCACCGACCGATTCCAGGGTTGGGTGGA
>MAXL01000288.1 GCA_001751005.1 Desulfobacterales bacterium S5133MH16 | reverse complement strand
GTCCGTAAAATCAATTCTTTGGAAGATGGTTTTACTGTATTTGATTTCTGGAATGTATAGATTTTCAGGTGGCTCAAAAAATCTGTGCTATCTCCAACGTATCGTGCATCACGCTGATCGTGGAATACCTGTTGAGACTGTCGAAAAAGTTTAATTTATTGTAAGATCAGCTTAACATTTGATCTTTATGGCATTTGGGAGGACTGAGAAGGTAAACGCGTCAGCTTCCCAACCCTCATTCCCGTCACTTTGCATGACCAAGGGCCGATCCAACTTTACACTCAAATGCCGACCAGTGTGATATTGACCGATCCGATTACCAATAGTGAATGCGCTTACAGCTCCGATGACAGATTGAAACAGGCCCGAATTAATGCAGAAGACATGTAGTTTTCGGTCATCGAACCGGGCTTTTGGCACAACCTTCATTCCGAAACCATAGTATGGATGCTTGACTATCATCAGGCTGAGCAGATTTTTCACCTCGAATATTTTGTTATCAATGGTAATCCTGGCAGTGGCCCGCTTATATTCTTTGAAATACGAGTTTAAAACAGCTCTGAAATATGCTTTGAAGCCGGTGGCACCCTGGGCGACATATTGATCTCGGAGCCGGATGACCGTGCCTTCAAGACCTATCGATACTGTAAACGCACGTTTCTTGTTATTGCATTTGATTAGATCGTAATAACATATCTCGCCCTCTCTAATGCGCATTGCAATATCAGCCAGATTCCCTTTGTACTTAAGAGCATGCCGCATGGCATTACCGGTGCCTAGAGGGAGGTAGGCAATAGGTGTCTGGGCCGTATCGATAGAATTTATTATGTCTGAAAAAGTTCCATCCCCGCCGGCGGCAACAAGTACGTCGCAATAGTTGGCAAGCCCCCGAGCGCATTGACAAAGATCATCCGCTGTGATGGAATCCAGCCCGTGTATTTCCGCATTTAGAATCTTTGCGGCTTTCGCCAGTACGGAACGTTTCTGGTCCACAGTCATTTTGCCGGAAACAGGGTTGGTGATAATTGCGTAGTGCATCTCTTTATTATGTATAACCCTAATTGATCGTAAACAAAATGGGAAAAATATATTATTTATTTGATTTACTTAGCATTTTAGTAGATTTGGATGAATTTTCATAACACGTCTATAAATGAGATATAAATTTATTTAAAAATCCCATTTTGTTTACCTTTCAGGAAAGCCGATGATACCCCATCTTCTTCGTTATCAAGGACTTGCAGTAGACGACTACGGCTTCGTCCTTGATGCCTTGAATCTGGGGCATCCTCGACTTTCGCTCATTTAGGGTATAACATATTTCAAAATAATTTTTTTTCCAAAATCATTATCATAATGAGTTATTCCCTGCAATATAGGAAGAATTTATGCGAACATAAATTCTTCATGAGAAATTTGGGTTAGTCGTAACAGTTTAGTTCTTTAAAACGAGCCGGTTTCAAATGATAACATTTTCAAAAAGATAAAATGTTACGGTTAGTCTAGTTTGCTGTCTATTTTCTTGTTTCGTAAACAAGTTCAATCAACGTCACTTCAGGGGGGGACAAAAAACGAATGGGGGGTCCCCATGTACCGGAACCTCTGCTCACATAGAGCCAGGAGTTCTTATCAAGTTTCAACAAGCCGGCGTGGGTCGGATAATAGAGCATAGTAATAAGGCTGAAAGGAAAGATCTGGCCCTTATGAGCGTGTCCCGAAAGCTGAAGATCGAAGAGACCCAGGGCATCTTTATCCACCTGGGGCCTGTGTTTCAGTAGCAGGGTGAATTTTTCACGAGGAAACCTTGAGAGTAATGCCGCTTCAGAGACCTCTCTCCAAATACCATAGTGCTTTCCTGTAGCATCATCCACTCCGGCAATATTTAACAAACCCGAAACGCTTAAACCCTCTCCCCGAAGAATGGTAAATCCCGCTTTTTCGGTAAAATCCAGGGATCGGGCGAGTCCCGCATAGAATTCATGGTTCCCTGTGATCGCAAATTTTCCATATTTTGCAGGAATTTCTCGAAGCATATTTGCTAAGTTTGAAAGATTGTCCATCTGCCCGTCTACAAGATCGCCCGTAGATACTAAAATATCAGGATTTGCTGATTTTACCTGATCGAGAATCCTTTCTAATCTTTTCTCTCCTACCATCAGACCGAGATGCACATCAGATATCTGGACGATCCTCAGACGGCCGACCTCTTCAGGGATTTTATGGGTTCTGAAGGTCACGAGTTCCGTCCGGATCGCGATAGCTTCAAAATAACCATAGGTGGTTATGACGCTGGAAAAGAGTAAAGAGATAAAAAATATATGCCGGTTTGAAAGAGTTATACCGGAAAGATCAGCCTGCAATATCAGGCTGCCGATATGGAGGAGCATCTGAAAAATATCCAGGGCAAAGGCAACGGAGACGAAGATCAATAACAGCCCCATCCACGTATACCCGATGTAGGCTAGAAGTTGTGCTAAAAATTCAAATCCGAATCTTTCCGAAATACGAACAATGACAGGAGCAAAGATCATGATGGCCATAAATAAAACCAGGGCAACTGTTACTCCGGCACCAAATGTCAGAGCCCGTCTGATCTTTAGAAATGCATAGAGATGCAACCCACCATAAATACTAAAAAAAATGACTAAAAAAATGGCAAATCTCCCCAATGAATGACTCCTTCACACATCACTCCATAATTGACGAAAGCTATTCATTTTTCATACTATCTACTTTTTTATAAAGAATCTATGCCCAAATGACCCGGCTTTGATTTGTCCCTTTTTATTTCATTAATCATAAGCAATCAAAACTTAATTGTGTAGCAAAATACCCGCTCCTTGGAATATTAAAAACAACTGCAAAAGTTATTATCGCATTGAATCTACAGAATTTTGCACAATTATGACAAGTCGTTCTCATTGTCCAGCAACTTGAGAATTTTGTGGGGCTTGCGTGATTTATATTTTTTTAAAAGGGCTTTATAAGTGT
>MAXL01000287.1 GCA_001751005.1 Desulfobacterales bacterium S5133MH16 | reverse complement strand
TTTGTTTTATTATGTCATATTTAAAAAACATATCAATATGATATTAAAATTTAAGATGTACAAAAACTATATATACTGATACCGCTTTATTAATAATGTGAACGGTCAGGTTCACAGGATGAAATAAATGAGAACAGCAAACGTGAAACTACAAAAAAGATCGCATACATCAGCGGTAACGTTGCCTAAAAACATGGTAGCGGAGCTTCCGGATGATGTACAGTATTTTGCAGCAAAACAGTACTATTCAGGGAAAATAATGTTAACGCCGATTCATGGGGATGTGGAAAAATGAAAATTAAAATAAACGGAGGCTTGCCCGGCCTCCGAATGGAGTTTAAACCATATTGCTTCTTTTTTGTTTTCTCTCCTAATACCAGCCAGCGAAGCCAGGAGGCACTAATATGAATATTGATTTAACAGTATTTAATGCTTTTCATGCGTCTTTTGTGGTGTTTTTAGCAGTTTTTGGGGTGGTTTTGTGATCTCAAGAGAACAAGTAGATGAAATTAAAGCATCTATTGATATTATTAAATTCATTAATGATAGTGATAATGTAAGTTTCAAGCTTACAGATCACGGCGATGAGTGGAAAGGGGCCATTTTATCAAGTAGTAAAGAAGGCAGATCTTTGAGTGTGAACCCAAAAAGCAATAAATGGGTTGATCATGCCAGCCAGAACGGCGGGAATGATGTTTTATCATGGATTGCATACCGGGAAAACTTAGACCTTAAAAAAGATTTCCAAGAAATTGTTAAAATTGCTGCGGACTATGCAGGAATCAAAATAAAAAATATCAATGAAAATGATGAAAAAGAACACGTCTTTGCTACCATGGGGGCAGCTGTTAGATACTATCATAAACAACTATCTGATGAATGCAGAGAATATCTTAATGAAAATTGGGGATTATCTAACAAAACCATAGATAAGCAGTTGATCGGATACGCACCACTTGACGGAGCAAGCCTGCAGATGGGATTAAAGGACGTAGTACATCAGGATGATTTAATTAAAGCAGGTCTTGTTTATGATAATAGTAAAATCGACGTATACCGGGGACGGTTTATATTTCCTTATCTGAAAAATAATCGAGTGGTTTATACAATTGGTAGAAGAACAGACCGAACACCAAAAAGGAAAAATAAAAAAACAGGTGGAATGGAAAAAGCATCAAAATATTTAAAAAATCCTGTTAAAACCGAGAATAACCCACATATAAGTAAATTTGTTAATAATGATGTGTTTTTCGGTGTTGATACGATTAAAGGTGCTGATGAGGTTGTTATTACCGAAGGTATGACCGATGCTATAGCATTGTTACAAGCGGATATTCCCTGCATATCTCCGGTTACAACTCAATTTAAGAAAACTACATTACCTGATATGTTGCAGCTGGTTAAGGAAATAAAATATATCTATGTCTGCAATGATAACGACGGGACCGAAGAAGAAGAAGGACCCGGAGACAAAGGCGCATTTAAAACCATCGACTACCTGACAGAGAACGGGCTTGAAGTCCGATATATACAACTGCCAAGACATGATGATGTTGATAAGATAGATTTAGCTGAATACATGAAAGGTCATACGGTCGAAGATTTTAGGTCATTGATGGATAATGCAGTTGTTCATAAACCCGGAAATGTAACCAAAACTTACGGGATGACCGACAGAGGGAACGCCCAACGAATGAATGATCTATACGGTGAAGATCTCTTATATTGTCCAGGATCCAAAAAGTGGCTTACCTGGAATAGTAACAGGTGGGAAGAGGACGACATGGGAATCATCTATAAATTGGCTAAAAAAACAGTTGAAGCAATGCACGATTATGCAGACAATATCGATGATGAAACACTTTCGAATAAATGGCAAAAATACGCTTTCTTGAGTGAGTCCACAGCAAAATATAAGGCGATGGTTGAAAACCTGCAAAGTGAGGAAGGTATACCGATTAAAATAGGAGACATGGACCTCAACGGCTGGATTCTACCAGCTTTGAACGGAACCATTGACCTTAGAACCGGTAAACTTAGAGAATCGAGAAGGGAAGATTTATGCACAAAAACCATAAACGTGATTTATAACCCTGCTGCCAGCTGCCCAACGTGGAACAAGTTTTTAAACGAGGTCCTACCAGATCCGGACACCCAACGATATGTAAAGGAGTGTCTGGGAAGTGCTTTAACAGGTGATACCAGCGAAGAAAATTTGTTTATCTTATACGGAACTGGTAGTAATGGAAAATCGGTGCTTATGGACACCGTGTCTTTGTTATTAAGTGGTTTTGCCATTAACGTGAAAGCATCCACTTTATTAACGTCAAACAAGACACAACCCACACAAGATAATGAGATCGCACGGCTATGGGGTGCCAGACTGGCAACAGCAAGCGAACCGAAGAAAGGTATAAGTTTAAGTGACGATGTGATCAAAACAATAACAAACAGCAAAGCAAAGATTACAGCCAGAAAACTATATCAAGAGCCTTTTGATTTTTACCCAACACACAAAACATTTTTTTCAAGCAACCACAAACCCACAGTATCAGACCACAGCCGGGGAGTGTGGCGAAGATTGCGCCTAATCCCATTTGTAACATCAATTGAAGACGAAGACCAAGACTTAAATTTAAGTGATAAACTGGAAAAGGAATTACCGGGCATCCTTAACTGGTTGGTCGAAGGGTGTTTATCATGGCAAAAAGCAGGTAGATTAATAATGTCTGCTGAGGTCGAGAAGGAAACCGATGAATACCGGGCAGATCAGGACCGATTAACCGAATTTTTAAGCACAGTCACAACAGCGGGCGGATATAGTGACAAGGTTTCTAATATGTGGTTAAGAGACTCATATAACGAATGGGCCGAAAGGATGGGATTCAAACCTATGAATGATAGGACCTTTAGCGCCGCAATGTCTGAAAGAGATTTCAAGAAGGTAAAAACCGACGGTTATATTTATTGGAGGGGGTTAAAACAGATCATTACAAAAATAGGCGACATCAATAAAACAGTAGCAAGGGAGGTTCAGGGAGGTTCCAGGGAGGATAAAACACCATCAAGGGAGGATGTAGAGCTTCTTTCAGATATTTTAAAAAGATTAGAAAATAATCTTCATGGCAGTTGTGATATAGAGGACGTAATAAAGTATATAAAAAAAGAAGTTTCTCAAATAACCTCTACATCCTCCCTTGCTATCGAAAGTGCCTCCCTTAACTCTCCCTTGTCTCCCTTGATACCGAAAATTGAAGATGGCCCACAAACATATCTAACCAAAGAACAAAAAAATCAGATTATAGAAGATGTGATTAAAGATCACGGCGAAAAACCAACGAATGACACCGTTATGTATCTTGCTGGTTTGATTCACAAAAGAAAAGATGTATATTCACAATATGATGCAGTAGCCGATATAAGAAAGAAATATAAGCTTGATGTGAAACCATCGAAAGAAGCCAGTAATAAGTTAATGGCTAATCTGAAAGGTGGTAATGGTGTTTTACTTGAAATTGAAAGACGACTGAAAAATAAATATACAGGTGATGACCTGCAAAATCTTTATAACATCATTCAGGATGACAGGTATAAACAAAATGGTGACAATGGCAAACTAAAGCCTATTGGTGATATAGACGGCTATTGTGATGCGTTGTTAGGTCGTAATGCTGAACTTAGGAACTACAAAGGGCCGACAAAAGACATACTCAAGATAGTAGTTGAATATGACAACAATGGAGGGGGATCAACATGATCACAGAATCACACCAGCCAACACAGGCGAACCTGGTAAGTGATAGGATGTTCCATGAAAAAAAGAAAAAATTAACATCCTTTTTGTATACCAATAAATAGAGCCACTTTTTTTATAGATAATTATTTTTCATTAATAATTA
>MAXL01000286.1 GCA_001751005.1 Desulfobacterales bacterium S5133MH16 | reverse complement strand
TTGACGGATATATTAATTAACTCAAGAAAAACTCCTGTTTTAACGATATAATTAAACGCACCGACTCGTATAGCCTCAATAGCGCATTGAAAATCATCTGCCGGTGTTATCATGAGAACAGGGATGCAGGATTCCTTCACAATTTGCTTTAAAAAATCCAGCGCGGAATTATCAGTAAAATTATGATCCAATAGCACCAAATCAAAATCGTCAAAATTGGGTTCCGGGTCATTGAGTGACCCGATGCAAGAAACATTGTATTCTTGATCGATCATTTTTTTTATTTTCTTCTGTTCAGAAGAAACACTGTTTGCGACAAGAATTGAATTCATAAGCCTTTTACACATGTCGAAAAATAAAGGGATGGGGGCCGAGATAAGGGATGTGGAAATAAATAACTTCCCCATCCCATCCCTTATCTTGTCATGGATTATTTTTCAAAAACTTGGGGTAATACCCATGTAAACGATCACAGGCGCCGTAAATGTGTGCAAATACGGCGCCTGTGAGACTATGCAGTACTACTCTGGTAAACGCTTAACGGGCTACTCGTAATCGTGTGTACCCATAATTACCTTGATACCGGTCTTGTTCTCCAGCATTTTAGCCATATCCTTGGGATCGGTATAAGGGCAGCCCGGTTTAGCATTAGCAAAACAAGAACTAAGGTATATTTTGTCCGGTTTTATCTGCGACATCTTCATGGCAACACCCATGTTGGACATCAAGGATCTCCCCGGGCATTCACATTTAACCAAGGCTATAACTTGACAAGGCGCCTCGAAACTACCTTCTCCAAGCGCCGCAGCTTTAAGACAACGCCATTCTCCGGCACAGCCGTAACCACTGTCCATATAAGCGCCACAACCCACAATAGCAACTTTTTCCATTTTAACCTCCCTTTCTTATTCTTTATAAAATGTTTCCGCCACGGCCCATATATCTTTCACCGTAAGCAATCACCGGCCGGATTCGGCCGGTGCTCAATCATAAAATCCTAACCCAGATAAACTGAAAATTTTTAAAGGTCCTGGACTATTTTCAGTACTCCCCGAGTTATAAGTACCTTAACGAAAATATTTTCCAAGGTACTATAAGGTTCATATAAATATTTTTTCAGGCTCCCAATTTTCGCCCTTGAAATGCAGTAATCTTTCGGTCAGAGCGCCGGTCGGGCAGACCATGACGCAGGCCAGGCAACCCGCGCAGGCACTTTCGTTCCAAAGCTGATTCATACCTGAAGCGATTACAGTCTCCTTTCCCATGCTGGCTATTCCCAGGTTATGCTTTCCAGCCAGTTCCGAGCAGGCACGCACACACCTTCCGCATAACACGCACTTATTCGGGTCCTTTATTATAACCGGATGCGAATCGTCAATGGGAAGGGGTTCCCTGTCGACCGGAAAAGATACACTCTCAACGCCGGAATCCCGCGCAAATGTCTGGAGTTCACATTTACCGCGCATTATCCTGTTTTCCCCACAGAGAAGGCAGTTGTGCTCGTTTGCGGCGAGCAGGGATTCGAGTTTTATTCTGCGCAGATACCTCAGCTCGTCATCGTCTGTTGTTACTTCCATTCCTTTGGAAACCGTTTGGCGGCATGAGGGGGCCAAACCTTTTCTTCCTTTTATTTTTACCAGACAAAGCCTGCATGACCCAGGCGCGCTGAGCCCTTCCCTGTAACACAGGTGCGGTATTTTAAAGCCGTTCTTTTCGCATGCCTTTAATAAATTTTCACCTTCCAGAGCAGTGCATTTTTTTCCGTTCACGGTTATTTCAACCGGGTCTTCCTCAGGAAATTTACGGTCTGATTCAAAAAACGTGTGATACAGATTCAGTTTCTCCGCCACAATGTCAAGAGTATGGCCCTTGACACTGTTTTCCAGACCGGTTGATTCAAACGGCGTATTAAGCACAGCTCCGGCCGGCGATTTTCCACCGCCTCCAACGGTTTTTGCCGTGCCTATTACATTTTTGTCCTTAAAAGCGCTCTTTACGCAATGATAGCCGTCTTCACATGCCAAGACTATTATAGCGTCAGCTTGCTCCATAAAATGTTTTTTTTCTTCGTTATACTTACGTTCCTCTATGAGCGGCGTATGGCAGGAAACGCTTATAAGTTCGGTAGCCGTTATGTTATAGCCATCTTCATCAAGAACGGACTTTAAGTGCGACATCTTTTCCGAGCCGCCCAGGCCGCATTGCTTTATGCAACTGTCGCAGCTCCAGATGACTATTTTATCGTTTTTCGAAAAAGCTCCTTTCAATTCATCGTATGAGATTGAACGTACGGAAATTATCATTTTACACCTCCACCTTTATCTGCTCCGAGGACATCTGTTTCCCGGTTCCGATTTCAAATTCCTTTCCCACCAGATCTTTGAACTTATCGAATGCCATAGCCAGTTTCACGACTCCTTTATCCGTATCCGTGATCAGGAGTCCGACGTCTTCCATAGTGCGCACAATTTTCATGCCGGGAAATACCCTTTTTGCAGTCGAACATCCTGCATTGCACGCAAGTAGAATGAGTGTATCCACCAGAGGATTCAATCGCACTATTCCCATGTAAGGCTGCGGACAGGCCTTGGTTATCAGGAAACCGTCTTTCACGTTGTACCCGTCTCCCTTGAGCCTTAAAGCAACTTCCTTCATTGTTTTCCCGCCGCCCGTTCCAGCTATGCGGACGCAGTTATTGCAACTGATGATCGAGATTGTATCATCTTTGCTTAATTCATTTGTAATTGACTCGTACGGCAATTTTTTTGTAAATATCATTTCCGTCACCTTTTCATATATTGATTTGAATATTGATTTTTTCGACTACAACCATTTATGGATGAGATGTCAAGTAAATATTACAAACCCGCAAAAACATCAAACGATTCCACGGCTCTAAACCGGACACATTTTGTGTTGGAAATACATGGTTTTTTGTTCGTAATTTACTAAGGGCTCGGCAAAAAACAAATTGTACTTCTTGGCATATTCATTATGTGAAACGGAAGTGGGACTTTAGTCCCGCCTTTTGAGGTATGCAGTAGCTGTGTTG
>MAXL01000285.1 GCA_001751005.1 Desulfobacterales bacterium S5133MH16 | reverse complement strand
GAACAATGAACCATTGTTCAAACAACATAAAGCTAATCCGTGGCCATCCGTGTAATCCGTGTCTAAAAAGGAAATTCCCATACTATAAAGTTATGAGCGCACCCGGAAAAGAAGTTCTCGTTTTTAGCAATAAATTCCACCATCATAGTTATGGCCCCAGTCATCCCCTGAAAGTGGAGCGACTCCGGTTAACCATGGACTTGATCGGCGAATATGGGATTTTTGATACGTCTTCGTCGCCCTGGGTAGAAGCAAAAGAAGCCGACGAACAAGATGTTATGCTCATTCACTCTCCTGAATATTTGGAGATACTTAAAACAGCCAATTCGGGCAGAGCTCCCTCACAAGCCTGGAAGTACGGTCTGGGCAGCGGTGACAACCCCTTGTTTCCCGGTTTATATGACTGGTCTTTACTGGTCACCGGTGCGACCCTTGAATGTATCCGCCAGATATTAAACGAAAATCGTGAGATCGCATTTAATATTGCGGGCGGTTTGCACCATGCAACGCAAAGTCGGGCCTCTGGATTCTGCTATCTTAATGATCCGGCCATAGGGATTGCCAAAATGGTTCAGGACGGTTTGCGTGTGGTCTACCTGGATGTAGATGTACACCACGGTGACGGGGTTGAGGCGGCGTTTTATAACACGGATCGAGTCCTGACCGTCTCTCTCCATCAGCACGGACATACGCTTTTTCCGGGCACCGGTTTTCCCGACGATATGGGGCAGGGGCCGGGCCGGGGATACGCGGTCAATGTGCCGTTGGCGCCCGGAACCGATGACGATTTGTACATTTGGGTTTTTATGGAACTGGTGCCGCCGCTGGTGCATGCTTTTGCTCCGGATATCCTGGTTACACAACTTGGAGTGGACACCCTGGCAACCGATCCTCTGGCAAGCCTGAATCTCACGACCAACGGCTTTAGCAGGATAATACGGGAGATAAAATCGTGGGGCCTTAAATGGGTTGCGCTGGGTGGCGGCGGATATAATGTCATGAATGTGGCCCGGGCATGGACTCAGGCGTGGGCAATCATGAAAGGAGTTGAAATTCCGGACACTTTACCCCGGGAGTTTGTCAGCAAGCACCGAACCGAACTGGGTCAAAATCTCACACTCTCGGATCGACCCTATAAAATTAACGGCGCAATTGCTGATTCTGCCCGGCAAATGGCATCATCGGTTGTTACAAAAATCAAAGAGACGGTTTTTCCATTGCTGGACGCCTAAAAAACGTGCATCCCGAATTCCGTCCAGAACAGATTGCTTAACGATTCCAGTTCGGGCGAGATTTTTGGTTTTGTCAGGATAACTATTAAATCAAAGGCTTTTTGCTTATTTTCACCGTCTGCTGAATATTTAAGGAGCAAAGGTTCTTTGGTATCACGTTCCTTTTCAACCGATTCCGGTGATCCCTCTATAATCTGAAGCCCCGGGATTTTTTCCGCTTCGGCAAAAAACTTTTCTTGAAAGGATTCACATAAAGGGGAGATCAGAACCATCTCGAGATCTTTTATTTTATCAAGGGCAATGACGGATTGGTTCACGCCCAGTATTAGACTGGAAAGAAGATGCTCTTCATCATCTCCTGTATCTCCCTGAACAACGGCAATACGGCCGGGGATCTCGCCATCCAGAGGCGAAACCACCATCCCGTTAAAGGGACCGGTCGGTGAGAGCATCCGCTCGAACTGTAAATCGGTGATCACATCCGGGTATTTTCCATAACCCAATTGGGGATTGAACGGATAAAATGCGTTGTCCTGGCCGTTTGTTATAATGACATCGTCAAATTCCAATTCCAGCTCTTCATCAGGAATATCAAAATCGATGGCTTCAGGCTTACATTCAGCCCAGCAAAGGGCACAGCCCAGACAGCGACGGCAACTGAGGCATCGCCTGGCTTCTTGAACGGCTATCTTTTCCGGAAAACCGGTTTCTACTTCCGTATAATTTTCTCTTCTTTCATCCACCGAAATCTCCGGCATTTCTGCGCGTGGAGACGGTATATCACCGAACGGTATAACATAGCGTGTTTCCTTCTCGTATATCATTTACTTGCTCCTCAGGTACTCATGAATGCCCACAGCTGCGCGCTTTCCACCAGCAATGGCACGAATGGCAATATCCGGGCCGGTCACCACATCACCTCCGGCAAACACCCCCGGAATATTGGTTGCACCGGTTTCCTCATCAATTAAAAAGGTGTTCCAGCGTGAAAGGTCAAAATCATGACCTTCGTCGAGAAATCTCAAATCCGTACCTTGACTGATGGCCGGCACTATGGTTTCAGCGTCAATGATATATTCAGAACCTTCAATGGGAACCGGTCGCCTGCGTCCTGAATCATCCGGTTCTCCAAGTTCCATTTTGATGCATTTCATGCCGGTAACTTTTCCGTTTTCACCCAGGATTTCCACAGGTGCGGCAAGGTACTGAAGAATGACTCCCTCATGCTCGGCGGCATCGATTTCCCAAGAATTGGCCGGCATTTCCTTTTTGGTTCTGCGGTAGAGAATATATACTTTATCAAAACCCATTCGCCAGCCCACACGAGCCGAGTCTATTGCCGCATTACCCCCTCCGATCACAATAAGTTTTCCTTTTGCTTTCGGGAGATTGCCCAGGGCCTGCTCTCTTAGAAAGGTCACACAGTCTACAATTCCCTCATAATCATCTTCACCGGGCACCCGAAGCTTAAGACCCATATGGCAACCTATGCCAATAAACAAAGCATCATAATCGTTTGTAAGGTTTTCAAAAGCGACATCTTTCCCGATGCGAGTATTGTATTGAATTTCAACTCCCATGTTGCAAATAAGGTCCACTTCTCGCTGAAGCAGTTTTTTGGGCAATCGGTATTCCGGAATACCGACCCAGAGATAACCTCCCGGAACAGGGAGCGATTCGAAGATCTTTATATGTTCATATCCCAACCTTGCCAGGTCATGGGCACAGGTCAATCCGGCCGGACCAGCACCGACAATGGCAATTTTTTCCGGATACTTATGTTCCGGGGTTTCATAAACCGGTTCTATTTCCTGGCTTAGCTCCACATCAGAAACAAATCGCTTGAGGAAACAGATGCTGATCGGTTCATCCAGATATTGGCGGTTGCAGGCTGTTTCACACGGATGGGGACAGATTCGGCCGATACTGCCGGGAAGCGGAAGTCTTTCTCTGATTTTAGCCAAAGATTCCAAATGCTTGCCGTCGGCAATTAAACCCACATAGGCTCGGATATCCAGATTAACGGGGCATGTCTCCTGGCAGACAGGCATGTCTTCTTTATAGATATTGTATCCACCCGTTGCAAGATTGCAAAAATCAACTGCTGTACGAAAGCCCAAACCCTCGTCAAAATCGTCAAACATGTTAACCGGACAGACCTGTATGCAGGCCTTGCAGTCGTTGCACTTACTGTTATCAACCCGGAGGCTGTGTTTCAGGATGCGGACTCTTAGCTTTCCGTTATCCCTGTTGATCTTCTTGATATCACTGTATGTGAGGATCCGGATATTGTTATGATCGCGCACCTTCTCCAGATCAGGATTTATAAACGCTTGTTCCGGTCTGATGAGTCTGTCCCTGGGAATCCTCTCCGCACCTAATGTGGGAAATTTCTCCACAATAGTAACCTGAGCCCCTGTTTCTACTTGTTCAAGGGCGGTACGGACCCCATCGAGCCCTCCTCCAACAATCAATACTGTTTTGTCATCCACTTTATTACACCTCTTGAGGCACTAACTGGAATATTGGCGACCGGTCGGCCACATTGTCCAGGGCGACCATCCCTTTCCTTTTGAGGGCGGTTATGTATCGAAAGACCCTTTCCGATGGAATGGCCAGATCCCCGGCCAGATCCTTGACTGAACGGGCGCCTTCCTTGAGTTTTGCAAGGATTTCCTGGACCTCGATTTCTTCCACGATGATCATGTCCATCGCGCGATTAAATTCGTGCTCGGTAAAAATCTCACCATAGATGTTGCCGGTTTCAAGAAACGGAGTCCTTTTCCCCATTACCCATCGGATCTTTTCGCCGGCAAGTACGGCCTCTGCAGCTTCAAGTTTCCCAAAGATTTCCGGGGCCTTGACACGATCCCCGTCTCCTCCCAGAGGGCCAAGGCTGCGGATTTTCTCATCGAATTCCGTGACTAATTTAACAAATACAGAGGCTTCACCCGAAGAACATTGCCGGAAGGCCAGGCGTTCTTCATTAACACCAATGTGTTTGAAAAGCTTGCGGGTCGTATCTATTTTGGCCTTTGCCTGAACGTTTCCGCTAATATAATGGCAGTCTCCAAAATAGCAGCCCACCACCATAAGGCCGTCAAGTCTTTTTTGAAAGGCCCTGGCCACCATGGCCGGATCTATCCGGCCGGTGCACATGATTCGAACGGTCTTAATCTCCGGTGTATATTGTAGTCTGGAAACTCCAGCCAAATCAGCAGCGGAGTATCCTCACCATGTACAGCAATAAGCAAGAATTTTAGGAACGAATGGGGCCAATGATAACCTCCCTTTAGATTGAAAATTTTCGATTGAAGATTGAAGATTTAAGGAATTATAACCGTTTAAGATGATAAAATAATCAAAACAACGGAGCAAAGAGCCTTCCATAAATCGACAATCTATAATCTTCAATCCAAAAAATCTTCAATAGTAAATAGTCAATCTTCAATTAGAAACGCATCAATCTGGGCTTCGAGCTGCTGATCCGTATATGAGTTAATGGTCAGGGCATGCTGATAGCAAGTAGCCGCACATACACCGCATCCCTTACAAGCCACATCAATAACATGCACCTTTCTTCCCTTTTCCGTATGCCGGATTTCCAGAGCGCCGTAAGGGCAAAGTGCAACACAAAGCCCGCAGCCTCTGCAGGCGTCTTCATCCGCCAATACAGAAATAATCGGTTCTACAACAACCGAACCCTTAGACATGGGAATCGAGGCTCGAGACGCCGCACCTAAACCCTGGGCAATCACCTCTCGAATATTGGCCGGAAAACGGGCGCTGCCGCAGAGAAAGACGCCGTCAGTGGCAAAATCGAGCGGTTTTAACTTAACGTGTCCTTCCAGAAAAAATCCGTTTTCATCAACCGGCACCCTGAGAAGCTGTGAAGTTACATCGGCGTCTTCCGGGGCAACTATTGGCGTGGAAAGAACCACCAGATCCGCGGGCAGAGCCATTTCACGACCAAGCAGGGAATGGTAAACCCGTACCTGATCGGATTCCGTCTGGGGAGATCTGGCAGGATCATAATGGATGTACCGGACTCCCTTGGCTTTGGAATCACGAAACATTTCCTCGTTTTCGACACCGTACATCTGCATATCCCGATATAGAATGGAAATTGTAGCATCCGGGATTTGGTCCTTTATCAATATAGCGTTCTTGACGGCTATCTGGCAGCAGATCCGCGAACAGTAGGGCCTTTCTTGATTGCGGCTACCCACGCACTGAATCATAACAACGTTTTTAATGTCTGAATTTAAACCATTTTTGAGAAGCTGTTCCATCTCAAGCTGGGTGATGACACGTTGGCCGTCATAGCCGTAAAGGCCCTCGGGAACAAAAGCACGGCCACCCGTGGCCATAAGGATTACCCCAATGTCAATTTTTTTGACGCCGGATTGGGTTTCAATATCGGCTTCGAATTTCCCGATAAATCCCTGAACAGCGGTGACCCGCGACTGGGTAAAGACGGTAATTTTGGCATGCTGCACAATCTCTTGGATTTTTTCTTCCATCAGATCGCCGGCATCCGTCATGGTAGGGCCAAGTTTATTCAGGTGGTTGAGCATTCCTCCCAGATTTTCTTCTTTTTCGACCAAGACCACTTCATAGCCGCGTCGGGCCAGTGCCGTGGAAGCCGTCATGCCGGCGATCCCCCCTCCAATAACGAGGGCACGGGCACAAACTTCGGACATAATGGATTCCTGGGGTTCCAAAAGAGCAGCCTTGGCAATCCCCATACGGATCAGGTCCTTGGCTTTGGCAGTTCCATCTTCCTGCTCCCGCATGTGCACCCAGGAGCATTGATCGCGGATATTGACCATTTCGAAAAGGTAAGGATTAAGTCCGGCCTCTTCACAGGAACTTCGAAAAAGAGGTTCATGGGTTCTGGGCGTACAGGAAGCCACGACAACGCGGTTAAGGTTTTGCTCCTTAATCCCTTTTTTGATTTCGTTAATACCCCCTTCAGAACACGAATAAAGGTTCCTTTGCACGAACGTTACATTGGGAAGGGTTTGGGCATAATCTGACAGTGCTTCCATGTCCAGGTAGCCGGCGATATTGGACCCGCAATGGCAAATAAATACTCCGATCCTGATGTCTTGATCATTATTCTCAGGCAACGGCTTTCTCCTTTTATAAATTCGGTTGAAAGGCAATTTCAGCTGCACGTTCGGCTGCGCTGGAAGCCTGGGCCACAGATTCCGGAACATCCATAGGCGACTCAGCACAGCCACAGACAAAGATGCCCGGTATGGTGGTGTCCACCGGTGAAAGAGGGCTGGTCCTGATGAAGTTGTATTCATCCAGTTCGACTCCGAAAATCTTGGCCAGCTCAACAATTCCCTTGGTTGGCGCGCATGCGGTCGCCAGAATCACCATGTCGAATTCCTGGCTTTCTACCTGCCGTTTTTGCGTATCTTCATAAATTACAACCGGATTATTCCCAGGTCCCCCCATGATTTCGCTGACCCGGCCGCGAACATAAGTAATATTCGAATGATTGCCGCCGCGTATTTTGTACTCTTCAAATCCTTTGCTGACCGCTCTGATGTCCATGCCGAAGATGGTGGATGTGGTCTCCGGTTCATGCTCATGCGCGATAATGGCTTCCTTAATGGAGTGCATACAGCAGTAACCTGAACAGAACGGATAAAACCGAAAATCACGGGATCCCACACACTGTATAAAGGCCAGCCGTTTGGCAACGGTAAAACTTTCGGCCTTGTTTTTCAGGTCGTCGAGAGATTTCGTGATAGTTAGATATGCCGCATACCGGTCGGCCCACTTTTTACGATCCTCATCGTCCTGATATTGACCTTGCTGGTATTTATCATAAAATTGAGCAGAAGCTTCGTCATATTTTTTTTCAAGTTTCTCGAGGGTTCGTTCAGATTTCTTTAAATTCTTTTCAAACCCTGCAATCTCGGCTTCAACAGCGCGATCCGAGGGACGATCCAGGTGGCCTTCAGTGGGCCCGCTGGCACTCAAAAGCCTTTCGAATTCAATTGCTGTGACCACATTCTGGATTTCCCGGTACCGGTATTCGGGAATCTGTGACGGATCAAAAACGTCGTAGCCAACCGCGATGATAATGGCTCCAACAGAGAGTTCCATGATCTTATCTTCCTGATCAAAATTTATGGCGTCAGCCTGACAAACCTTTTCACAGATCCCGCATTTTTTGCCTTTCAACTGGCGACAAAAGTCGGGGTCAATGGTATGGGTGGAGGGGATGCCCTGGGCAAAATAGCTGTAAATGGCACTGCGACTACCCAAACCTTCATTGAAGGCATCCGGTACCATGGTGGGACATTTTTCGGCACAGGCACCGCAGCCGGTGCACTTGTCTTCGTCTACGTAACGTCTTTTCCTGCGCACCGTGACCTTGAAATTCCCTGCCTGACCGTCTACTTTCTCCACTTCACTGTAGGCCAGAAGTGCTATATTGGAATGTCGACCGACATCCAGCATCTTGGGCGAGAGGATTCAGATGGCACAATCGTTGGTGGGAAAAGTTTTATCCAGCTGAGCCATCTTGCCGCCGATGCTGGGCAGCTTCTCCACCATGTGAACCTTAATGCCCATATCGGCAAGGTCCAGGGATGCCTGGATTCCGGCAATCCCTCCTCCAACAACAAGTACGTCTTTGATCATAATTGACTTCCTTCTCATCTCTTATTCAGTCTTCAATCGATCTGCTACAAGATCATACAGATCCGTAATTTCTATATCCAGGTCAAAGGCGGCCTTGGCACATCTGAAATGAATCTGGCATTTGGGACAGGCCGTTATTATGGTCCCTGCGCCGGTGTCGCCGGCCTCCTTAAGGCGCTGCAACTGAATTTCTTTGGAACAGCTGGAACAGTTCATCCAGCCGGAAGTTCCGCAGCAGATACCATTCTCCCTGGAGCGGGGCATTTCTTTAAGTTCAATTCCGGGGATAGTTTCCAGAATCTTGCGGGGCGCATCGTAAATGCCTGCCAGCCTTCCCAGACGACAGGGATCATGAAAGGTAACGACTTCTTCGCCGGGTCCTTCAAGCTGAATCACACCCTCGTTGAGTTTGTCTGCCAAAAAATCGAGGATATGGACCGGTTTAAAATCGAGTTCGCCAAAATACTTGGGATAAAAATTTTTAAACGTGTGATATCCTTCCGGGCAACTAAAAATTACCTGTTTGGCGCCCGATGAACTGATCAGATCCAAATTCAATCGAGCAAGTTGCTTGAACTTTTCTTCGTTTCCATTCCAGAGTGCATCGTGGCCGCAACACCGTTCATTATTGCTGACCACCGGTTCCACCCCACAGGCGTTGAGGATCTTCAGCACGTTCTGAGCACCCGTGATCGATCCTGCATCGATATCCCGGAAAATAATGTCAAAATAGGGTCTGCATCCCACAAAATAGAAAACGTCACCGGTTTCTTTTGTTTTCCCATCTTCGATCCAAAAGAGGCGATTTTGTTGAACATCCTTGGTCTGGATGGACATAATGGTTTGAAGCATCCCATTGTGGGCCGGGACGCCGTCGAATCCCACAAAATGGGCTTGTTCGCGCATCAAGCGGATAAATTCAGGAAAATTAATGTCCGCCGGGCAGCGGACACTGCACTGGGCGCAGGTCAGGCAGCTCCAAATAGTATGGTCTGAAAGCTCCTCAAGATCATAAAGAGAGCGCTCAATAATCTGCCTGGGTGAAAATTCCGGGAAAACCCTGGAAACCGGGCAGCTTCCGGTGCATACCCCGCAGTCAAGGCAGTAATAGGTTTTTGTGGTGTTTATCAAATCGGCTATTGCAGTCATATCAATGCCTCAATTTTTCTGAGCCTTTGTCAGGCCGCCTGTTTCAAGGAGGACGGTCCCAGTGATTTTATCTGCTCGGTAAATTCTCTGGCAATCTCAGCAAAACGCCCGCCTTCTGCCGAAGAAACCCATTCAAGACGCAACCTTGCCAGGTCAATACCGAGTATCCTGACCAGCTCCTGCGTCATTTTAAACATCTTTTCAGCCTTTACATTACCATCCAGGTAATGACAGTCGCCCATATGTCATCCGGCAACCAGTACGCCGTCGGCACCTAAATTAAAGGCTTCAAGAATAAAATTAGGGTTTACCCGACCGGAACACATTACCCGTATAATCCTCATATTGGGTGGATATTGAAGACGGCTTACACCTGCCAGGTCAGCGGCCGAATAGGCACACCAATTACACGCAAAAGTAATGATCTTTGGATTAAATTCTTCAGACATAAAGTAAATCCTCTTTCAATTAAATGCTGCTTTCACCATGGTCAGCACTTCCTGATCATCAAAGTGGAAAATATCAGCCGCACCTGTGGGACAAGCTACGGCACACGAGCCGCAGCCTGTGCAAACCGCCGGGTTTACTTCACAAATGCCACGGTCTTTAAGAAAGTTGATGGCCTGATACGGGCAGACCGCCATGCATTTCTGACAGCCCCTGCAAAACTGTGTATTGATGCTGGAGATGATAGCATTGCCAAGGACCTTCTTCTGGGATAAAAGGGTAGCCGCGCGTGACGCTGCCCCCAGACCCTGAGTGATGGCCTCGTCAACCGGTTTTGGCGAATGGGCCAGACCACAGACAAACACCCCTTTTGTGGCAAACTCTAAAGGCTGGAGTTTGACATGGGCCTCGACAAAAAAACCGTCTTCATTCACCGGCACCTTGAAAAGCGAGGCAACAGGATTTTCCCGAGGCGGCACAATCGGGGTTGCAAGGACCAGCAGGTCCGGCCTTATTTCAACTTCACGTTGCAGCACATAGCTGGTACACCTGACATTAAGACCGTTTTGATTTTTTGAAACGGTTAATTCTTTGCTAAAGTCATAGTGAATAAAGGCAATGCCTTTGGCACGGGCCTCACGATACAGATCCTCACGCAGTCCATAGGTGCGCATATCCCTGTAAATAATAAACACATCCATTTCAGGCTTTAACTGTTTTAATTTAAGTGCATTTTTTACGGAATGCGTACAACACACTTTGGAGCAATACGGTCTTTCTTTGATCCGTGAGCCCACACACTGGATAAAGGCGGCGGTATGGATCTCATTTAACGATAGATTATCATCAATAAATTTGCGATTCAGCTCCAGACCGGTTAAAATCAGTGGATCTTCACCATAAAGATATTGATCCGGTTTGAACTCTTGAGCGCCCGTGGCAATGATCGCCACACCGTGTTCTATGACCTGCTCTTTGCCCATTGTTTCAACCGTTGTTTGAAAATTACCCACAAAACCACTCACCTCTTTTATTTGGGTGTTGGTCAGTATGTTGATATTTTTGTCAGATTCCGCCTCCTTAATAATTCCGGCCAGCTTTTTCTGAACATCTTCGCCCTGCCAGGTTTCGTAAAGGTTTAAAGCCTGTCCGCCAAGGACATCGCTTTTTTCGATCAGATATGTGAAATAGCCCTGCTGTGCCAGATTATTGACAGCGGTAATTCCGGCAAGACCGCCGCCAATGACCAGGGCGGAAGGGTTCATTTCTATTTCAGGGTCGTACAGAGGTTCTAACAGGCCTACTTTGGATACGGCCATGCGTACAAGGTCTTTGGCTTTTTCAGTGGCCGCTTCTCTTTCTTTGGTGTGTACCCAGGAACATTGATTGCGGATGTTGGCCATTTCAAAAAGGTATTTGTTTATACCTGCATTTAGCACCGTTTCCTGGAAAAGGGGTTCGTGAGTTCGTGGTGTGCATGCAGCCACAACAACCCGATTCAATTTTTGTTCTTTAATTACCTGGGTTATTTTTTCCTGGGTGTCCTGGCTGCAACTGAAAAGATTATCTTCGACATAAAAAACATTCGGCAAGGTTTTAGCATATTCGACCACCTCCGGAACTCCTAAGAAGCCGGCTATGTTGGTGCCGCAACGGCAGACAAATACGCCTATGCGCGGGGATTCTCCCCGCACATCAATCTCGTCGGGTGTTTCTTTGGTTTGCGTCAGGGACCAGCGGGATTCGGCCAGCTTGCTCCCTGCCATACCGGCTGCGGCACTGGAATCGATCACCGAAGCCGGAATATCCTTGGGCGCTTCAAAGGCGCCGCAGACGTAAATGCCGGGCATGGAACTTTCCACGGGTTCGAAACTGCTGGTACGGGCAAAGTTATAGTGGTCCAGATCAACGCCTAATCTCTGAGCCAGTTCTGTTCCTTCCTTAGTTGCCATCAGACCCACGGACAGGACCACGATATCAAATTCTTCGTCAATTCTTCTGCCGGACTCATCCACGTATCGGATGACTTGCATTCCGGCTTTATCATTGGGAGTAACGTTGGTGATCTTGGACTTGATGAAGCGAACCCCCATCTCATCTTTGGCACGGTTGTAATATCTTTCAAAGTCTTTTCCATGGGTGCGCATATCGATATAAAAAACGGCGGTGTCCAGATCTCCCTTGCTGTGTTCCTTGGCCAGCATGGCTTCCTTGATGGCGTAGGTACAACAGACTCCGGAGCAATACCCCTGGGCGCCCAGGTGTTCATCCCGGGATCCGATGCATTGCAGCCAGGCAATCTTTTCCGGTTCTTTACCATCCGACGGCCGGACCAGATGACCGCCATAGGGACCGGAAGCCGAGAGGATCCTTTCGAATTCAAGGCTGGTCACAATATTGGGGTTTTTCGTATAGCCGAAAGTATCGTGAACCGCAGGATCAAAGGCCTGCGTGCCGGGGGCTATGATAATCGATCCGACATCGAGTTCCACAATCTCATCTTTCTGCATATGGTCAATGGCATTTACTCCGCAAAACTCGGTGCAGATTTTACAACCGCCGGTTTTGAAATGGACGCACCTGTCACGGTCAATGACCGGAGTGTTGGGAACCGCCTGGGCATATGGCACATAGATGGGTTTGCGACCCACGAGCCCCATATCATATTCAGAGGGAATTGGTATTAACTCGTGTTTTGAAACATGGGCTTGAATTTTTTCCTTGGTGATATGTCCGGTTGGACAAACCATGGCGCATGCCCCACAGGCAATACAGGCATCGGTTTGAATATGGAAGGGGGTGTCGACTTTCATATCCAATCCGCGTCCGGTCAGCGTGATAGCACTGTTGCCCATCCTTTCGCAAATCCTGGTGCAGAGCCCACAAAGAATACAAGTATCGTCTTCTGTTTTGAAACGCGGCGCTTTAATGCCGTATTTTTTGGATAATTCCTGAAGCATCGGCACATCCGGGCAGCGGGCCAGCAACAATTCAACGATTAGTTTACGTCCCTCGTGCACTGTCCTGGTGTCGGTTTTAATCTCCATGCCTTCCCATATGGGATAGTTGCATGCAGTAACGTAACGAACTCGCCCGCCGTAGTGCATTTCCACAGTGCAAAGACGGCACATGCCAGCCGGTTCCAGTGCTTTATGGTGACAAAGGGTCGGTATTTCGACACCGTATCTTTCAGCCACCTGAAGGAGATATTCGCCTTCTTGTCCCTGAACTTCTTTACCATTGAGTATAAAAGTGATCATGGGGTTAACCTTCTAATGGTTATTTTATGCATAGCTTTGGCTACCTGATAGCAATAGCATTAAACTTGCAAACGTCATAACAAATGCCGCACTTGATACATTTATCCTGGTTCAATTCGTGAAGCTCTTTCTTTTTGCCGGTAATGGCCTCCTCCGGACATCTTTTGGCACACAGGGTGCAGCCGTTACACAGTTCCGGATCAATTTCATAATAAAAGAGCGGTTTGCAAACACCGGCCTGGCATTTTTTGTCTTTGATATGGGCCACATATTCATCGCGGAAATAGCGTATGGTTGACTGAACCGGATTTGGCGACGAGGTCCCCAAACCACACAAAGAAAATTTCTGCATCATACCGCCCAGTTCTTCAAGGATCTCAATATCGCCCTCCCTGCCGTTCCCTTCACAGATTCTATTCAGAACATCCAGCATCTGTTTAAGGCCCTCCCGGCAGGGATTGCACTGACCACAGGATTCATCTTTTAAAAATTCAACAAAATAGCGGGATATATCCACCATGCAGGTGTCTTGATCCATAACAATCATGCCACCGGATCCCATCATGGAGCCCACTTTAGTCAGTTCATCAAAATCGATGCCCAAATCCAAATGTTTTTCCGGAATACATCCCCCTGACGGACCACCGGTTTGAACGGCTTTAAATTTTTTCTTTTTAAGAATACCACCGCCAATGTCAAAAATAATGGTACGCAAACTGGTTCCCATGGGGACTTCCACAAGACCCGTATTCATCACCTTTCCCACAAGAGAAAATATTTTGGTTCCTTTACTGCCTTCGGTGCCGATGGAAGCATACCAATCTGCACCATTATTGATAATCACCGGCACATTTGCCCAGGTTTCCACATTATTGAGCAGGGACGGGTTTTGTCGAAAGCCTTTCTCCACGGTATGAATATATTTGGCACGGGGCAGTCCGGGGTTGCCTTCCAAAGATGCCATCAAGGCGGTGGATTCACCACAGACAAAAGCGCCGCCACCGCGACTGATAAAAATGTCAAGATCAAACCCGGTGCCGAGAATATTTTTACCCAAAAGCCCCAATTCTCTGGCCGACTCCAATGCCATTGAAAAGTTTTTTACCGCCAGCGGATATTCATGGCGCACATAAACATATCCTTCATTAGATCCAATAGCAAAAGCACCAATGATCATCCCCTCCAGAACGCTATGGGGATTGCCTTCTAAAAGGCTGCGATCCATATAAGCGCCAGGATCGCCCTCGTCTGCATTGCAGATAACATACCGTTCGCCTTCATGTTTCCGGCAGGATGCCCACTTGATTCCCGTGGAAAATCCGCCGCCGCCCCGACCCCTTAACCCCGATTCTTTGACTTCATCGATAATTTTTTCCGGCGACATATCGAAAAGGACTTTCTCCAATGCCGCATAACCACCCACCGACAAATAATCTTGGATGTTCGTAGGGTCGATGATACCGTTATTGCCGAAAATGATTCTCTTTTGGAGCTTATAAAAAGGGACATCCTTTTCATGGATGATTTTCTTTTTCGTGGCAGGATCTTTGAAAATCAATGATTTGACCAACTCCCCGTTCTTTACCGTATGTTCAACAATCTCGGGAATGTGTTGCTCTTGTACCTGGGGATAAAAAATACCTTCGGGATGGATGACCATGATCGGCCCCTTCTCACAAAAACCGTGACATCCCGAAAGCTTTACTTCCACTTCATTTTCCAATCCCTGCTCGGCCAGCTCCGCCATGAGTTTTTCATGCACTTTTGCCGTACCATAGGCGCCGCAGCCCGAACCCGCACACAGTGAAATCAATTTCTTTTTACTTTCCTGAAACTTGGCTTGAAGTGAATTTCGTAAATTTTTAAGTGCTTCTCTATTCTCTAATTTTGCCATGGTCTGGTATAGCCTCCATTATACATGCCGTTAAGAGATACACTGGTCGTAAGATTTGACAGTATCCAACGCACTGGCACGGTCGAGGCCACCGTGAGTTTTCTGATTTACTGTAATAACAGGTCCTGACGCGCAACATCCAACGCAACGCACTCCCTGCAAGGTAAACAAAAGATCATCAGTGGTTTGGCCTTCCTTAATGTTTAGATGCCCTTCCAAGGCATCCATAATTTTATCTGCTCCGCGAACATGGCATGCAGTACCTGTACACACATTAACAATATATTTACCTCGGGGTTCCAAACTTATGGTTTTATAAAAAGTAGCTACGCTATATACCAAACTCTCTCTTACCCCTAACTTATTAACCAAAACAGGAACCACGTCCGGAGGCACATAATTATATATATCGCTGATATCCTGCATTATCATTAACAAGGCTTCGCGGTTGCCGTTATACTTCTCAATTATTTCATCTACCTTTTGCCAATCAATCTCTACGAAATGCTCCATGGACATTAAACCTTTATCTTTGGGTACCATGATTTTATATGTATTACTGTCCTAAAGTTTTCCTCACGTAACAATAAAGCCGGCATAATGTTTTCATGAGGATAAATAATGACAGCACCTAATGAAAACATTATGCCGTGAAGTTAGTAAGAAGTTTAACTCTGCGCTTCATAAAACACCGGGCAGTTTTCGATACAAGAACCACACCCGGTACAAAGATCCATATTGATACTGCGCGCACGCTTTCTGACTTTTACCTTGAAATTCCCCTCCTCGCCGGAAACGCTCTCCAGTTCTGAGAGGGTAAGCAATTCTATGTTGATGTGCCGGCCGACCTCGACCAGTTTGGGTGAGAGAATTCACATGGCACAGTCATTGGTGGGAAAGGTCTTGTCCAGCTGAGACATCATCCCCCCGATGGATCCGGACTTTTCGACCAGATAGACATAAAAACCGGAATCGGCCAGATCCAGAGCCGCCTGCATTCCGGCGATTCCGCCGCCAACCACCATCACCGCACCTGTTTTTTTATTCGGCATTTTCTTCTCCTGATTCTAAAAAAGATGTGACACTGCTTATATCGAGTTGGTTCATATTAATTCCCAGAGTTTTTTCGTCAATGCCCATGCACAGCCCGAGCAATTGCGGATAAAGAACCGAAGCAAGGGGATTGTTTCCATTTTGGGAGACCATCATTTTTTGAACCGTATCAAATTGCAGATGACAATATGGACAGGCTGAACACAAATAGTCGGCCCCGGCTTTTTTGCCTGACGATATTTTGGCCTTTGCTAAATTCATGGAAAGATCGTCATTAACCCCCAGCACGGGAGCCCCGCAGCATTCCAGCTTCCGGGTCCAATCAACACTTTTAGCGCCCGTCACCTCAACAAGATTGTCAAATATAGAGGGGGCAACTGGGTCGTCAAACTGTGTGATCTTGCTTGGGCGCAAGGCATGGCACCCATAATGAGTGGCAATTTTAAAATCTTTGTATTGCATGGTTATGTTGCTTTTCAAGGTATCCAAACCCACATCATGATACAGCACGGAGAGGAAGTGCTTGATCTGGATCGTACCGGTATACTTAAGACCTCTTTGAGCAAGCAATCCATGGACTTCTTTCTGAAGCGTTCCTTCTTCCTTCAAGATATGTTCGGCCTCCTTAAGAGTTCCGAAACAACATTTGCACAGGGCCAATATATCGAGTCCCGCTTTTTCGGCCAGTGCCAGATTTACGGCCGAAGAGAGGAGGAATGCTTTTTGGTCCACATTGCGCATGGGATATCCGCAGCAATTAAATTCTCGAATATCCTTCAGTTGCACACCCACCTGCCGTAACACAGCTCTGGCGGATGCATCATACTGATCGACCCGGGCAGGTATGTTACACCCCAAAAACAATGCATATTTCATAATTACATCCTTAATAACTTGATAGTATAGGAATTTCCTTCTTAATTTGAGCTTTTGGCTGATTTAATCGGCACATGGCTCATGCCGCTTCCAAATCAGGGGAATTTTCATCGACAACCTTGCCGGCATTCTTGACAGCAAGATTTTTTAACTGAAAGAAAATATCCGTGATCTCTACATTCTGGGGGCAGTGTTCCTGGCATTGATAACAGGTTACACAATCCCAGAGCATCCTGGGTCCGGAGGCCATTTCTACCAGTCCCAAACCCAGGCAGTTCATGATCTGATGGGGCAGCAAACCCAGGGTTTGCAACGGATTCTCATATTCGGCCACCACCGGGCAAACCGTAGTACAGGTCTGACAGCCGAAACAGTATGAGAAAGTGCCGGTGCTGGGCAGCTGGTTTAATTCCACGATTTCTCTGTCCTTAAAAGAAATCGGCGTGCCTGGATCCATGACCTGCTCAAACTTACCGGCAACCGCCCGGTTGGCATCTGCCAGGGGCCGGGCATAATCTTCCGTAGATATATTTTCCCGATTAAGACCCCGGAAAAAAGAAAATGGAGAAAGCACCAGAGGTTCAGGACATCCTCTTTGAACCAGATCCTCCCTCACATTAAACCACAATTCCTTTAGATTGATCCCTGCAGGGCAAACCACGGTGCAGCGATCACAATTGGTGCAAAGGTAAACCCCTTCCTGGATGGCGCTCAGTTCCCGCGCGCTCAGTTTTTTTCCGGCGGCCAGGGTCTTGAGAAAAGTCATCTTTTCCGACGGCAGAATATATTCATTGCCCAGGGCATCAAAGGCCGACGCGGCGGAACATCTCAGACTGCAAGTGCCACAGTGCGTGCACGCATCCAATTCCATGACCTGCCGGGTTGCAATATTTGCAGGATCGGATTTATCCTTTTCCATGACCGCATTAGCCAGCAAACTTACCGGTGTGGCAAAAATATGAAACATTTTACTGAAAGGAAGATAGGCCAGACCGATAAAACAAGCCAGGAAATGGATGTACCACAGGATTGTAGAAGTCCCCGCCCGATCCAGTGCCAGAGCCGCCGGTTTGATAATTTTAGCCGTGGCATAACCGGTAAAAGCCCACTGAGGAGCAGAATGACAGTCCATACAGCTGGCCTCGTGAAGGTCCTTACCCATTGATAAAACCTCTTCATCAAAGGGTGCCTGTACATTGGGAGAGACCGTGCCGAAGTTCTGAACCCAATAGCTTTCAAGAGCCGCGATTTCATCCTGGTCTTCAAGATCGGCATAATCTTCCACCATGGCCTGATATTCGGTATAAGACGTTATTTTTGCACCTTCCAAAAGAACTCCCGAAAGCATAATCACGGCCAGAATAATAATGGCGTAGTGATCCATGGCGCTGGTTTTAAGACGGGGCACTTTCAGAACGAATCGCCGAAATATGGCAATGCCGACCCCGATTATTACCATGAGACCGAACAGATCTCTTAAAAACATAAAGGGATTGATTGTGGAATAGTAATCCGTGAACAACGGTTCGGAGATGAAATTCTCAAGGGCATGCATCAGAAGAAGAAGCATAAAGCCGACATATATGAGCATGTGCATCAACCAGCGGAGAAAATCTTCCTTGAGAATTCTTATCTGCAGTACCACATCTAGGGTAAAGACTTTGATAAGGGTTAGAATCTTTGGACTGAAAACAACTCCGAAAATCCCTTTGACAGCCGCAGACACCCTCTCTGATGTGGGGATCTGTTTGGCTGAAGTTCCGATTGTGCGTGAAAACCAGGTCCAAATCTTGATAATCAAGCCCAGGGCAAAGATTATAAGAGAGGCATAAAGAAACGCCGTAAACACCATAAAAAACTCCTTGATTTTAGTTGTTTTTAAAAAATGGTCAATTTATCAAATGTAACCACCCCTTAAAACCACAGACTGTCATCATAAATCAAGCATTTTTCTCACCACGCAAATTTATACTCCGGCATGATAGTTCTCGAACACTTATCGAGCAGTGCCCAATGATTTGATCTTTGCGTTAAACGTTGTACCGACCTTTATTGGAATTAGAATTTGATCTTGATTCCTGCCGCTATAAGATTAAAACAACCTTTTTTCATTTTCCCCCCCATTATTTTCCTGATTTTCATAAAAATTTAATTTAATAGTTCACCAATACCCTGTCACAAAAAAATTAGTCTTTTCCTAATTTCTTGTAGATTCTTACCATGCCGAGGTTCTGTTAAGTATTGTCGAAAACAATAATCAAACTGAAGCTAAAATTCTAAAACCTGACATCTTGAAATGCTATTGACATCCGCCCAGTTTCTTCTTGACTAAGCTCTCTTACGAATCTATAGTTTCGACCCTAAACCCTGCATAAACTGCTTTTAAACATTTAAAAATTACAGGAGGTATTGTTTTGAACTACCTTTTTATGCGTGTCACTATTTTATCAGCAATACTTTCTTTTTTTCTTTCTTTGAACATCGTTTATGCCGAAAAGATCACTGTGGGCGAAATCGTAAAAGAGCTTAGCCTATTAGAAGCCAAGGTAATTAAAGGTCCCGACGGAAGATACCTTATCAACATGGGAACCAACAATAACGTTAAAAAAGGCAATCTCTGGACCTTGTATTCCGCAGGTGATCAGGTGATTGAGCCTATCACAGGCAAAAAACTTGGTGCGTTGCCTGTGCCTCTTGCTATTGGCAAAGTTACCAGAATGGAAAAACACTTTTCGGAAATATCAGTTAAGTGCTTTAAGGAATCATGCAAAATTAAATCAGGGATCACGGCACAACGCTACCGCGAAATTAAAGCCGTGTTTCAGGACGTTAACGGGTCCTCGTACCGCCTGTACGAACTGATAAGAGGCAAGCTACCATCACTTGACTGGCAGGGATACCAAAGCATTGAAAATTCTTCTGATGCCGCACAACTTCCTCAAGGTGTGGTGATTGTTGCGGATAAGGGAAAAGTTATCATCTGGAGTGGTGGTGAGATATTGTCGATATATGATGAAATGACTTCTGCCAGAGGTCTTTCCCAACCTGCGCTCACCCAATCGACGCTATCCGTGACTGAGAAAAAAGAAGGCGACTTAAGCCAAAAAGCCGTCACCGGCCCGCCGGGAATAATAATTCCTGGTCTGAATACAGATCTGATATTAAAAAATTACAGAGCTGTCGCCAGTATTGACTATCGAGTCAACAACCTGGGGATAATAGAACCTGATAGAGCAAAAACACCCTATTTCATTTACCTCAGCAATAAAACCCTGTATGCCCAGGCCGTTGGAACCGAGGAAAAGTATCAATATGTCTATAAAGGTTTTGGTGATATGGTCAATATGTCGATAGGGCCGAACGGACTCATAGCTCTTAACATCTATGTCCAGGGCGAAGGCATGAATTCACGAATTCTCAAATTCAAAACAGATGGATTTACAGTCCTTACAAAGGATATCGAATATATCTTAGAATTTCTGGACATGAACGGAAACGGTATGAATGAATCTCTGGTCGGCCAGGACTTTGATGCGGAGAGCTTTTTCGGCTCTGAAGTTTTTCGCCTTGCCGTTGATGATTCAGGCAGAATAACTCAACATGATTCCATGGATACTCCCAAGGGTTTCAATCTGCTTGGAGCGATTATGGCCGACCTGGACGGAAACGAAATTAATGAAACGGCCTATTATAATCATGGGAGAAAACTGGTTATATATGAAGCCAACCAACAGAAATGGGAATCACCATCTTCTTTTGGCGCCATAAAATCCATGCTTATTGACGATATTGTAAATGAATCCAATGCACCCAAAGGTGTGCCGGTATGGCCTCAATCGGCCTTGTTTAGCGTAGATAATGCCCTTTTTGCAGTAGTGCCAGCCAACCAGGTCGGCGTCTGGGGTATGGTAGGCGGCAGCCCGAAAAATGGCAGACTTGGACTCCTTTGCCCTAATAACGGAACATACGCTTTCAGGTTTTTGACCACCAAGTTCCAAGGGCCGGTCCAATCAATTTTTACGTATAATAATGAACTTTACATTGCTGTTGTTGAAGGAAACGCCTTTACCGGCAAGGGTAAAACCCATATTCTTGCGGTACCCATGAACGTACTTAAGAAAAGCATAAAGTAATCGATTAAGTCTCTGCAATTTTGACGTGTTGGACCATGGTGTTACTATTCAAAAAAATGCAGCCGATTTTTTTATCACTCAAGCCTAAAATTAGCAAACACTTTCTTTTCAAATTCAAATTGCTTTTCTTGAAACAGCTTTAAGCAGATATCTACCACCTGTGCGTCGTAAAGGAGATTCTTATTTTCAGTTATTTCCTTTAGTGCTGCATCTATTCCTAGTGCCGGACGATAAGGGCGATAAGAGGCAATGCCCTCAAGCACGTCGGCCACGCCCATAATTCTTGCCTCCAAAAGAATGTCTTTTCCTAAAAGGCCTTGAGGGTAGCCGGAGCCATCCATTCTTTCGTGATGTTGAAGTACGATTTGAGCAATGGGCCACGGGAACTCAATCCCTTTCAGGATGTCGTAACCGACCTGTGGATGATCCTTGATTAAAGCGATTTCCTTTTTTGTGATGTGCCCGGGTTTGGTGAGAATCTCTGCGGGTACGGATATCTTTCCGATATCGTGAATAAGGCCGGCCATACGAATTCCATCAGCCTGATGAGTCGAAAGGCCCATTTCCAGGGCTATGGCATAGGCAAGGTTGGATACCCGCCGCTGATGGCCTGCGGTGTATGGGTCTTTCGATTCCACGGTTTGCGACATAGCAAGAATAGTGCCCTCAAAAGCCTCTTGTAGATCCTGAAAACTCTTTTTAAGTTTGTTTTCCGCATCCTTCAAAAGGCTGATGTCTTTGGTATCTTCGACAATGCCAATCAGTTCACCATCGGCACCGAAAAATGGACTTGCCGTTACAATACAATGGATCTCTGAGCCATCGGAGCGCCTTTTTTTGGTCTCGAATTCAATGCGTTTTTCCCCTTTCAGAATTCTGCTCAGACAACATCGACTTGTATTACAGGCAAGGCCCGGAAGGATATCATAGCACTTTTTGCCTTTTATTTTCTGTTTGTTAATGCAAAACATCTGAGCAAAAGTATCATTGATTTTGAGGACATTAAAATCCTTATCAATCAAACACATGCCATCTGCGGCAGTATTGAATATCTGGTTCAGTTCTGCAAAAGCTGCTTTGGTCGCTTTTTCCGCAGCCTGTTGTTCTGCCAGGGTTTGTTCTTCAATTTGAAAAACCTCCCAGAGTACGCTGGCTGCCACATGATCCATCAACCGTATGTGCGCCGGTTTGGTTTTAGAGATATCGTTTGTGACCTCATCCTGACCCGTTAGCTCAATGATTAAATCAAGATCCTTAAGCCCGTAGAGATCTCGATAATCCGTAAATGCATAAATCCCGTTTTCCCTGGCGTACCAGTATGCCTCAGCACCGGCATCGGCACAAGCCAGTCCGATGAGTTCGAATCCGTGCCGTGCCAATTTCTCCGATAAAATAATTTCCGCGATCGCTTTGCACCAATGGTTGCTGCCAACAATAGCCACTTTAAACGGCCGAATCAGTTCTGTCATTGCTTTTCCTTTTTTCGCCACAAGTATTTTAGATCACCAAAGACACTTTAAAT
>MAXL01000284.1 GCA_001751005.1 Desulfobacterales bacterium S5133MH16 | reverse complement strand
GGGTTAATTTTTTACTCAATCTTCATCGGTTCAATGTGCCAATGATTGACCTTGAAGAAGATGAGCTTTTATCGGATATGCAAAATGCCTGAAACAGAGGAACTTGTCATTAACACAGGGCCTTTACTTGCTCTCATAGCCGGCATCGGTGATTTATCATTATTGGAGTTGCTTTACAAACGTGTTCTTGTTCCTTTTGAAGTTTGTCAAGAAATTGAAGCAGGCGGATCTTCGGATTTTGGAGTGAGTGAATTTAGAAGATCAAACTTTATTGAAAAACGATCAAATCCTTTGACCATTACTCCATTTCTACGAAACGCACTTGATTTAGGTGAGGCTTCTGTTATTCAGCTTGCATTGGATGAAAATATTCACACAGCAAAGAAAGATGGTTTTGGTTTTTCGATGCGCGAGGCTATAAGTCGAATGCAATCTCAGGGTATTTATTTGAGTCAAAAGGTTGTCGATTTTGCACTTAAACAAGTCAATGAAATGTGAAAACGGTTATAAACATTACCAGGGCGAGTTTTGCCGCTATTCAGTCTCTGAGAGAGGGGTGTTGGGTGGAGGTAAAAGTTGATTAGTTTTTTGCCACGAATTGCACGAATTAGCACGAATATTCAATTCTGATATAGCCGCAAAAAGGCGCAAAATACGCAAAAGGGTTTTGACTTTAAAAAACAACATTCTTTGACGGATATATAATTTTTGCGTCTTTTGTGCTTTTTTGCGGCTATAATTAAAAAGAAAATCGCAAAAAGGCTTAGATAATGAGAGCTAAAGATGAGAGTTAATGTAAAGATTTTTGTCACCGGTTCCAATGCCTCCTTGTTGAGCTCTGAAATCTCCACAGCCCTGACCGGCAGGAATCGTCAAATAGTGACCTGGCCATTTTCTTTGCGTGAATTCCTGACAATGAAAAGGGTGATAATTGATGCCAAAAGTTTATACAAGAGACAGAAGAAGGTTGAAATAAAAAGGTTGTTCAGAGAATATCTCGAATAAGGAACTAACCCTGTTTTTGGCAGCTAATCCAGGCACAGTTCAAAGCTATAGGAATATGCAGAGAATTATTGGTGTCAGGAGCCAGAATACAGTCAAAAATTATCTCGAAGCATTAAATGATGTCTGTCTGTTTTTTTCTATGGACTTGTTTGATTATTCTTTGAAACGACAGATTTATAATCCCTCTAAAATCTATTGCATTGATGCGGCGCTGAGCAATTCCATCACCTTTAAATTCTCCCAAAATATAGGACATATTTATGAAAATATAGTTTTTTTGGAGCTGCTGAGAAGAAATAAAGAGCTTTACTACTGGAAGTCCAAGAAAGGCACAGAAGTTGACTTTATCATTAAGGAAGGTCTTCGTATCACCGAGGCCATACAGGTTTGTTTTTCTTTGGAAGATGAAAGAACCAGACAAAGGGAGCTACAGACTCTCACAGAAGTAAAAAATGAGCTAAAATCCGAGCGCCTTACGGTGATTACCGATGATGAAGAATCAACTGTTCCTGTCGAACTCCCGCGTGGTCAGGACGAGATCAATATCATCCCTCTGTGGAAATGGTTGCTCCAGTTTCAGGAATAAGATTAAAAACGCGCTATCTTTCGACCGCTGATGCCATGCATAGTAACAAGTGATCTAGATGAAACGACTAATTCAGTCCTATAAAACCGATCCGCAGATTACGCAGAAGTGACCTATTGATATGAAACAGGTACTGGAATCATATAAAAGCGATCCGCAGATTACCTCAGTACGATCTGCCGGAGCTACCCCGATTAAATTCGCTGCACTCGTCTTCTGCGAAGAATTGAACAGGGTAAACCCCGGTTAAATGGTCCTACGGAATTTAACTGGCCAGCGGGGCAGACTGGGAGGCGAGGAGGCGCAAAGGGCAGGAGCATTGGAGATAAGGCAAAGAGAAATAGAAGAATACCTTGACGAAAATGGCAAGAGTCCCTTTCGAGAATGGATCTTGTCTTTGAAGGATATCAAAACGCGGGCCAGAATCCGGATGAGAGTTAACCGCCTGCGGTTAGGAAATTCCGGCGACTGCCGGTTTCTTGGAAATGGAGTTTATGAACTAAAAATTGATCTTGGCCCTGGCTATCGTATTTACTTGGGACGAGAGAGTGACGTGATCCTCATACTTCTGTGCGGTGGTGACAAAAAGAACCAGCGAAAGGACATTGTCAAGGCCAAGAAACTCTGGCAGGATTATGTCAGGAGGAGAACATGACAAACACATCAGTTAAATACCAAAAAGGTCTGATTGAGGATTTAAGCAATCCCGCTGAGGCTGCTGCATACATCAACGCAGCCATCGAAGAAGGTTCCGAAGAGATGTTGCTTTTAGCACTTCAGGATGTTGCAAAGGCAATGCAGATTGATGATCCTGCTTACCAGAGCTCATTTGAGAAAGACAGTTCGATGAGTGTCTTTTCTGCTGACGACGGGTCCAGGTTATGCAGGCTGGCGGTGGTCTTTCAGAAGATGGGACTCAAGCTTGCTGTTGACGCACGACCGGAAGTTCCTCCACAACCGATCGGGGAGGTGGGTGGACACCTGGGTGAAATGCGTCCCAATTAAGCAAAAGATACCAAAGGGTTTCACACCGATGCTATGAGCGAGGATGATCATATGTACATTTTCCATTTTTGTGGAAATAGAAATTTACGGGTTACTGCAATTCAGTATACATATATAGTCCTTAAGAAAAATATTGGGGGGTCAACACAGCCTCGTAGCGAAAAACAGCGGGTTACGGGTTCCAAGCAAGCTGAAAGCTCAAGGCTCAAAGAAAAACCATGGTTCTGCTGCTTTGAGCTTTCAGCTTTGAGCTTTGAGCCTTCCACTACCAACAACAAAGTTAGGTCTTACTGAGCCTTTACTATACCCCAAAAACATTATCTTGAAATCTAT
>MAXL01000283.1 GCA_001751005.1 Desulfobacterales bacterium S5133MH16 | reverse complement strand
TTCGGTCATTGGAAATTGTTTGTAATTTGTAATTTGATATTTGGGATTTCAATAAGTCAATGAACTTCCAACAAAACAAATCCCCTCTGGGGATAACCAAAGCCTGGTCCTTTGGGCCAGGTTTTTTATTTGGGCATTGAAAATTGGATAAGTGCCCAAGTTAAATTATAAGCTCCGCCTGAGGAGCCGGTTGATATTTTGATCTTTCTTCTTCATCCAAATAATCGAGGTGTACCAGCAGGTCGGACCGGCCCACCAGTTCTCTGATGTTCTTTAAACCATATTGCCTCAAAATTTCGCACCACTGCTTACGCCAGGCCATATACATATTGACGATTCGTTGAGTGGCCCATTCCTGGGTAATCATATAACCCAGTTCGTGGTCAGTAGTGGCAATGCCTCGGGCACAACCTCGACCGCTTTCGCAATGACCGCAGCGAACGCATTCCAGGGCAACCAGTTCCGCAGTCCCGATGACTACGCCGTCGGCTCCCAGTGCGATGGCCTTGGCCACATCCATTGCATTGCGAATGCCGCCGCTGGCAATTAAACAGACTTTTTCTCTGACGCCTTCATCCTCCAAGAATTTATGTACCTTGGGAATGGCATACTCGATGGGCATGGCAATATTTTTTTTGGCAATATCCGGAGCGGCGCCGGTTCCGCCGTAACTGCCGTCCAGATGGACAACATGTGCCCCTGCATAATAACTGCCTATTGTCACCATGTCCACATCCGTGGGCGTGGAGACTTTAACGGAAACCAGCACCTTTGGATTAATCTCTTTGACCCAGTCCACATGTTTTTTATGATCCTCCACCGAGTAGACGCTATGGAACGGAAACGGCGAAAACAGGGCAGTCCCCACTACAGTTTCCCTCATGGCTGCAACCTCCGGAGTCACCTTATCTCCCAGAAGATGACCTCCCAGGCCGGGCTTTGCACCCTGAGCGTACTTGAACTCCACCATGGGAGCATACAATATGGTTTCTTCTCTTACTCCAAATAGACCGGTTGCGATCTGGGTAATGACATGTTCGGCATAGGGGAGTAGCTCTTGGGGATAACCTCCTTCTCCGGTGCAGGTAAGCGTGTTGAGCAGTGTAGCGGCATGGGCCCTCCCCACCATGACCGACAGAGCTGTGGAGCCGTATGACATGCCGCCGCCATAACACGGAATGGAGATTATCTTTTCAGGCCGACCATCAGACCGTTTGTTCAGATTGATACAGGTATCCATATCCTCATCACTTAAGTCCAGGTAATCGCTTGGTTCCGGTGTTTTGAAGCGGATTTTATCAAAACCGCCGCCGGAGTTGCCCAGACTGTATTCAAGGTCAACCACGGGCAAATTTCCGGTTTCCGCCATTTCCCAGTGGCCGATGAGCATCTCCGCGGTCCAGCGGTAATCGCCCAGAGTATCCAGAATCGGATTGCGCCGAAGTGTCAGAGCCTGTTCCGGGCAACGATCTATGCAAAAAAAATCATTTTCTTTGCATTTAAAGCCGATACATCTGTAATCCAGAGGGCGTAATGGTTTAGAATAGTTGTCATATCGAGGATGTACGCCATAAGGACAAAGCTCTGCACACAGCCCGCATGAGATACATCGGGCATTTCTCCGGATGGTGTACTTGCCCATGGGATTGCGAAAACGATCCGGTGTTTGTACAATTTCGGGGAATTGAAACTTACTCTTTTTATTACTCTTTTTATTATTTTTTTTATTACTCATAGGTTATTTGATTCCTGCTATTTTTCTTTTACCGAATATCGGACCGAAACTTTCCATTTCCAGATCCTCAAACCACATGGAGCGTCCGACTTCGCCCCTTAGCCTTCTAACTTCCCGGATTCCCATAGCGCCCATCACTTCGATTAACTGGTTGTGCCAGGCGCCAATGAGATTAACGATTCTCTGACTGCCCCATTCCGGATCGATTTGATGGTCTATCTTTGCCGGACAGGGCAGACCGTTTCGACATTGGTAGCATAGCCGGCACTCTAAAGCGACTAACAGGGGGATATCAACGATAACACCGTCGGCGCCGCAAATAATCGATTTGGCCATATGCTCGGCCATGGCGATCCCTCCGGAAAATACCAGATTGATTTTTTGCCTGACGAAATTATCCACCAGCTTTAGGTGAATTTCCCGAATCATTTCCTTTAAAAATATAGGATGTTCAGTATTAAGTTCTTTGCCATGTTCATCGGCATAAAAATGAAGGGTGTCCACATGGGCATAGGAAAGTTCCAGAGCACGGGAAGCAGCCGTTGCATCCAGCGGAATGCCGATGATAATAAAACTATCCGGTTTTATTGCACGAATTTCAGTAATCGTTTTTTCGATATCAGGGGCGTCCGCCAGTTCCACCACCCGGCTTTTGAGGATAAGCTCTTTGTAATCCATGTAATTTGCACAAGATAAGCAAGGAATAAGATTATCGGCGTATGGACTCAGAACTTTATGGTCTTGGGGCCGGATCAGCATTAAGGTCCCCAGAATCCGTGCCGCTTTGGCTGCTGATAAAAGAATTTGTTCATTTAAAATAAGAGTTGCAGGCAACTGAAACATTAAAGGGATCGGAAGCTCCAAAATGGGAGGCACATCCGAAGCCAAAGACATATCGGCATTAAACTTCAGGGGCGTGGCTCTACGGGAGATTTCGAAACAGGTATTGATATACTCACGGCCATGGATACCGTCTCTTGTGGGACGAACAATTTCAGACATATCGGTCCACATGGAATCGAAACCGGCGGCAACAAAAGGGCCGCGATAGCCGGCTCCGGAAACCGGAATTTTACCGGTGTGGGCTTGATACCAGAGACTGCTGATAATATCAGGTTTCAAGTAATCGTCTCCCAGCGTACGGTATTCCGGATTGATCACCCGGGAAAAAATGCCTTTTGTACATTCTTGAACACAACGAAAACAGCTCTGGCAGGTATACAGGTATTCCGGTTCGCTCATTGTGCTAAAATGCTTATAATTGTCCTGGAAAATTCCATAGACACATTTTTTCTTGACGCACTCTTTGCAGCTGCCGGCACAGTCTTCCCGGAACTCAACCGTGGCGTATTTGCCGATTGGGTTGTACCTTGGCTCTGCTGTTTTTATCGGAATATGATACTTCTTGGGCATAAAATCTCCGTTTTAAATTGACGATTGTCTATTGACTATTGACTATTAAAAAAATTCTAAAGTTCTCAATCATCAATATTCAATCGTAAATCTTCAATTATCAGGGTCTTGGTACAAGGCCTGCCGACTCGACGATTTCACCGACGATTTCCTCCCACTCAATCGCCATAATATGAACACCGTGAACCCCTTCAATGTCACGCAGTTCGGCAATGGTTTCCAGGCATATTTTGATCCCTTCTTCAACAGCCTTTTCCTTGGGAACCCCTGCCATTCGTTTGATCAGAGGCTCGGGAACGTCCATGCCGGCCACCTTGTTGTTCATAAATTTTGCCATTCCCGCAGATTTTAAGGGGGTTACTCCGCCAAGAATATGAACCTTTTCGGTGAGGCCCTCATCCCGGGCCATTTTCATCCACTCCTTGAATCGATCCATGTTATAGATGCACTGGGTCTGAATGAAATCAGCACCGGCGTCAATTTTTTTTGCCAGACGGATTACTCGATATTCAAAAGGATCGGCAAACGGATTGGCGGCGGCTCCGATAAACATTCGGGGCGGGCCGTTCAGTTCGAATCCACTCATGTCTTTTCCTTGTTCCCGCATTGTCTGTACGGTCCGGATAAGATTCATGGAATCGATATCAAAAACGTTTAACGCATCGGGCTGGCTACCGAAGCTCTGATGATCTCCCGAAAGACAAAGAATATTGCTAATGCCTAAAGAGTAGGCGCCCATAATATCTGATTGCAGTGCAATCCGGTTCCGATCCCGGGTGACCATTTGCATAACAGGTTCCAGACCCATTTGTAACAGATGAGAGCAAGCCGCTATGCTCGACATTCTCACAATAGCGGTTTGATTGTCGGTTACGTTTACCGCATCTACGTACCCTTTTAATAATTCGCCTTTTTTACGGACAACCTCGGGCGTTGCCCCCCTGGGAGGACCGCATTCGGCGGTAACGGCAAACTCTCCTTTTGATAAAATTTCCTGCAATCTGCTTTGTGCGTTCATATTCATATCATATGATCCTCTCTCACCAGTTTTCTTGGGCCTCCTGAAAGACTGGTGCGCCAATTTTTCGGGGGAATATATTTCCTTAAGTTATGCATCTGTCCCAATGCCTTAAGTCGGTCAATAATGAGTTGCCAGGCGCAATCCGTTTCAGGATTGATTTCACATTTGCCGTTTTGTGATCCGCCGCAGGGACCGTTCAAAAGTTTTTTAGCGCAGCGGGTTACCGGGCAAATTCCACCGAATATGTCCAGTATGCAATTCCCGCAGCCGGAACACTCCTCGGTAAAGA
>MAXL01000282.1 GCA_001751005.1 Desulfobacterales bacterium S5133MH16 | reverse complement strand
CAAGTCCTGAGTGGCGGGAAAGTTTCCTTATGGGAATGTTTAATATAGCCATGAGCATGGCTCCTTCACTGGCGGATACAATAGATCTTTCCGGGCGAAATCACCTGCTCGACCTCGGTGGCGGACCCGGAACTTATGCCATCCATTATTGCCTGAAAAACCCCAGGCTCAAAGCCACAGTATATGATCTTCCTACTACCAGACCTTTTGCAAAAAAAACCATTGAAAGATTCGGTCTCACCGACCGGATAGATTTCATTGACGGTAATTATGTAAAAGAAGAGATTGAAGGAACATATGATGTGGCATGGCTTTCCCATATTCTCCACGGAGAAGACCAAAAGGATTGTCAACGGATTATAGAAAAAACTGTTTCAGCTTTAGAGCCCGGGGGTATGATAATTGTCCATGATTTTATTTTAAACAACGCAATGGACGGGCCCCTCTTCCCTGCACTCTTTTCCCTTAATATGTTTTTGGGCACATCTGGCGGTCAGTCCTATTCTGAAAAACAGATAACCGGCATGCTTGCCAAAGCCGGTGTAAAGGAGATCAGGCGACTTTCTTACCAGGGGCCGACCGATTCAGGGATTATTACCGGTACGGTTTGAAAAAAATATGAGTTTACCCTGTGAGTTAAGCCGCTCCCGCTTGCATTTTTAATCAGGTATGATTATAATCAGATATTATGGAAAAACGAAATGAAAAAATACCGAGCCCTAAGGAAATCGAAAAAGAGATAAGCGAATTTTTGTCTAAAAAGTTCAAAAACAATGTCAAGGTTATATCTCCCGTGGTCCTACCCCAGGAATTAACTTTGGATAAAGGCAAAGAATCGCCCAAAAAGGTTAAAAAAATCACTTTTGATCTATTGCCTGAAGATCTTATATCTTACCTAGACCAGTACATCGTCAAGCAGGACATGGCCAAGGCAGTCTTAGCCACAAAAATATGCACTCATTTTAATCGAATAAAACGAGCCGAAGATTTCCCAGATGATTTCAACGAGATGGTAGGCAGCATAAAGAATAATGTACTGATGATAGGCCCTACCGGAGTTGGAAAAACATATATTATCAAGCTAATCGCAAAAAAAATCGGAGTTCCTTTTGTAAAAGGTGATGCTACTAAATTTTCCGAAACAGGTTATGTGGGCGGAGATGTCGAAGATCTTATTCGTGATCTGGTCCATGAAGCGGATGATGATATAGAGCTTGCACAGCATGGGATAGTATATATTGACGAAATCGATAAAATTGCATCAAGCCATAACCTGATAGGTGCTGATGTATCACGAACCGGTGTCCAGCGTGCTCTGTTAAAACCGATGGAAGAAACCGAGATCGATTTGAAAGTTCCCCATGATCCCATTTCAATGATCCAGGAAATCGAAAGCTTTCGCAAAACCGGTAAGAGAAAAAAGCGCACAGTAAATACTAAAAATATATTGTTTATCATGAGCGGCGCTTTTAATGACCTGACGCAAATTATCAAAAAACGTGTAAAAGATCAGGGAATTGGTTTTGGAGCACATATCACAAGCCCTAAGGAAGATATCGACCTGCTTGAACATGTAAAGTCTGAAGACCTCATAGCTTACGGATTTGAATCTGAATTCGTTGGTCGCCTGCCGGTAAGATCTGTTTTTGAAAACCTGACTGAAGATGATCTTTTTGAAATCCTCAAAAATCCCAACAATCCGATAATTATTAGTAAAAAACTCGATTTCGCTGCCTATGGCATTGACGTAAAATTTGAAGATGAGGTGCTCCGTATTCTGGCGAAAAATGCCTTTAGTGAAAATACAGGAGCCAGAGGCCTGGTCAGTGCTATTGAAAAGGAAATGCTTCTTTTTGAAAAAAAACTGCCATCCGAAGGCACTAAAAAATTTTCGGTTACAGCCGCGGTCATTGAAAACCCTGAAGAATCACTTGAAGCATTAATAGTTTCACCGGATGAGAAAAAAATAAACGAATCTTTTGAAAAGCTTTCAAACCAAGAAAAAGAATTTATTAAAACGTACTTAAAATCAAACAAAAAAAATCTGTCTGAAAAATATAAGCTGGTAATGACACCATCCCGTATTGACATCATAGCCGAGCATTACACCAGACATATAATGGATACCGGAATTACCATAAAGAGAATTAAATCCTTTTATGATGAAATTAAAAAAATCGAACTATACTTTTTTAAAACACATGATATTAATATTGTTTTAGAAGAAGATGCCATCGATTATATTATTGAACAGCTTGTAACATCCGAAATGCGCATTGATGTTTTTTATAAACAGCTTACAGAAGACTTTGAGCTTGGGCTGAAGCTGGTTCGGGAAAAAACAGAAAAAAACCGGTTTTTTATTACAAGAAAAGCGCTGCTGAACCCTGAATCTTTTATAAGCGAATTGATTAAAGATGAACTCGTTAAAAGTCCGGTTTAGACGGTTTCGTTAAAAATGTTGATGTGTTACCGAATAAAAAAATCGTGTAAAAAAGCATCACAATTCTTGTTACTGGTTGCCGGTTAAAATAATGTATGCTATCATTTAAATCGAGTTGCCAGTTTCTCTTCACTTTCCACTATCAACTCACAATTGATCCTTTTCGCAAACAAATTACGAGGTCTGTATGATCGGAATTTCTAAATTATACTGTGGTACAGTAGAACCATCTGATGCCCTTCGCTATGGACGAATGTCATCACAGCTGCCTTCTCATCTCCTTCAGTTTTCCCGTGATAAGCAACCTGTGGTTGTATGGAATATCACCAGAAGATGTAATTTAAAATGTGTTCACTGTTACGCACATGCTAAAGATGTATCGTTTGACAATGAACTGTCAACTGAAGACGGCAAACGACTTATAGACGATCTGTCCGGGTTCGGAGTGCCGGTACTCCTGTTTTCGGGCGGAGAACCCACGGTTCGAAAGGACATCCCTGAGCTTGCAGACTATGCTGTAAAAAAAGGCATGCGCGCCGTGATATCAACAAACGGCACACTTATTACCAGTCAAATGGCCGAAACATTAAAAGAGATCGGCCTGTCCTATGTTGGCATAAGTATAGACGGGATGGAAGAGATCAATGACAAATTCAGAGGAATTAAAGGAGCTTTTAAATCTGCGCTTAAGGGAATAGAAAACTGCAAGGCAGCAGGCATAAAAGTCGGCCTTAGATTTACGATAAATAAGTTCAATGCGGCAGAGATTCCACAGATATTTGATCTTCTTGAGGATATGGAAATTCCTCGAGTATGCTTTTATCACCTTGTATATGCCGGGCGCGGCTCAAAACTTGTTGATGAAGACCTGTCCCATGAAGAATCGAGAAAAGCTGTTGATCTTATAATTGATCGAACGAAAGAGTTGCACGATAAGGGGAAACCAAAAGAAGTGTTAACCGTTGATAAT
>MAXL01000281.1 GCA_001751005.1 Desulfobacterales bacterium S5133MH16 | reverse complement strand
TAATTGTGATGTCGGTAACCTTGGCATTTTCAAGAATACTGGCACCGCCCATTTTGGCACCCTTGGCCAACGCCTGGGTGGTCTCAATCGGATTGGTAACGCCGTCATAGGGTAAATGAAATGCGGTGACCAGGTCTTTCGTATTGATACCCGGCACTATGTTGGCCGCTTCTTTCAGGCTGACTTCATGCATTTCAACGTTGAAGGCGCGTGCCATGGCCGCGGCGCGGAGCAGTTCTTTGCGCCGATCATCGGTCTGACACACCGCCAGAGCCCCGTTTTTTCTGAATCCGGTGGCTACTCCGGTTTCGGCTTCCAGTCCTTCGTAGAGATCAACGGTGTATTTCGCCAGATTGGTCATTTCCTGGTTTTGGCGTAATTGCGCCAACAGCCCGGCCGCGGCCCAGGTGGTGCCGGAACCAAGTTCCTTACGTTCAAGAATCAGGATATCCGACCAACCCAGCTTGGTCAGATGATAGGCCACACTGCAACCGACGATACCACCGCCGATGATGACCACTTGGGCATGAACAGGTAATTGTTTCGACATGATCCCTCCCTTTATCAAAATTAAATGGTTAACTGATATATCTGATGGCCATAAGATCCACAGTCGAACGGGTTCTATTAAAACATTGTATGAGCTAAAATGGGTTTCCGGATGAAATATTTATTATAAATTTAACGATATTTAAAATAGTTAACGATAAATATCGGAAAATGACAATTGCCCTGTTTTTCATGATCGATATTCTTGGTACAGGTAACTAATATATAAGATGACGGGATTGTCAAGAAAATTTTTTACCGATTTCCCTTGCGTCTCACTTTGTGAATTTTAGAGCCGAAAATTGATACCAATTATCCTGAATTTATATAATACATACCTGATTGGGACCGGCAATCAAGTTGACAAACCAATGCCGGTTGGGTAGCCTCATATATCAGAAAGGATCGATTATCATGGTGAATAACGGTACCCTGCGGGAAAAAGTATACAATTATCTGCGCGAGGAATTGGCCAAGGGCTCACTGATACCCGGCTCCTATATTAATCAGAACGCTATCTGCGACAATCTCGATATCAGCCGGGCGCCCTTAAGAGATGCATTGATCCAACTGGAAACCGAGCAATTCGTCCAGATCCTGCCCAGGCGGGGTGTATTAATTAAGAAGCTAACACTGCAGGATATTAAAAATTCCTATGAAATTATCGGTTCTTTGGAATCTTCGGTGGTTTTATCTGAATTTTATAAATTCAAGCCGTCCCATATTGCCAGGCTGGAGAAAATAAACGATGGCTTGAGAAAAACATTGGATAAGGAACGCTTTGACGAATATTATGAGCTGAATCTAAAATTTCACGATATTTTTCTGGCACTTTCGGATAATACCTTTCTTAACCATATCCTTCCACCGCTGAAGCAGCGTCTCAGCGATTTTCCGCGCATGAAATACGATCGGCAGTGGGAGCTTGTCAATCTCTTGGAGCACAAACGATTCATCGACTCGCTCAAAGCGGGGAATCGTGAGGCCGCCGCCAGTATCATTAAATACGAGCACTGGTCCTTTGATCATCACAAAGAGAATCTCATTAAGATTTATCGGTTAGGGTAAATACGAATTTGGGTGGACATCCGCTCCATCGCCCCCTTTTTAGATCTATTGTAAAGTATTGGAACATCTCGTGACGTATCGGTATTTATTCCTTATTTTAATCGTTATTTGCTGGCCCATCGGCGTAAAAGCGGCCGAGCTGAAGTATAGACTCGATGTGCAGGTGGATACCGAAGGTAAGAAAATTACAGGTGTCTCCCGTTTGACGGCCGAAGATGATTTAAAAGTACACCTGTCTACTCACAATCTCAACAACTTGAAATTGGATGGAAAAGCGATTGCTGCCATAAGAGAGCGCTTAAGTATTGATGTCCCTGCCGGTTCGGAACGGGTGCTTTCTTTTGAAGTGGTCTCTAATGTGTCCGAAGCGAACTTTATTGATTCTCAAAACGTGTTTTTAACCGGCAACTGGTTCCCCAAACCCGAAGACCTGACTGAATACGTCCTTTCCGTGACACTGCCCAAGGGATTTCTCGCGGTGTCCGAAGCGGATACCGTCGATATACTCGAAAATGAAAGAACGGATACCTTCCGGTTTCAATTCAACTATCCGGTGGATGGATTGAGTTTGGCAGCCTCGCGAAATTACATACTCGCAAAGGACAATTACAAAGACATCAGCCTGGAAGCCTATTTTTTCAAGGAAGATGCACACCTGGCCGACGACTATCTGGCGTATACCAAAAAATATCTGGCCATGTATGAAAAGATGCTGACCCCGTATCCTTACCGGCGCTTTGTGATTGCGGAGAACCTGTTTCCCACGGGATATTCGATGCCCACCTACACGTTACTGGGCAGAGCCGTGGTGCGGTTGCCTTTTATCACCCGGACATCGCTGGGACACGAAATTCTTCACCAATGGTTCGGCAATTCGGTTTACATCGATTCTTCCCGTGGAAACTGGGCGGAGGGGATCACCAGTTATCTGGCCGATCACCATTACGCCGACCTGGAAGGGAAGGGCTCGGCGTATCGTAAGCAGATTCTGGTAAACTACGATGCCTACGTCAATGAATCAAATAAAATGCCGGTGGCCGATTTTTCTTACCGACGAAATAAAGCGGAAAGCGCCATTGGTTATGGCAAGAGCGCCATGGTTTTTCACTCATTGCGAAAAATGGTGGGTGAAAAGATTTTTTTTGACACTCTGCGTGACTTTCTTGCGACAAACCGGTTTTGCAAAGCCTCCTGGAATGATATTGAGAAGTCATTTGAAAAAATCAACCCAACCGATTTAACGGACTACTTTTCACAAAGTCTTGAACGTGACGATATTCCCCGGTTGAACGTTGAGGACCCGGAATTACTGGTAGGTCAGGGGCGACTCACGTTGAATTT
>MAXL01000280.1 GCA_001751005.1 Desulfobacterales bacterium S5133MH16 | reverse complement strand
GTATAATTTGCCACAGAGGCACAGAGAACACAGAGATAACTAATTGTAATTACTGTATTCTAACTTCCCTATGAATGACGACAGCGTGCCTTTTTTGACTTTTTACATGGGTGTCAATATTAAACCACTTCAAAAACGATCTTTCCTCCACTGCTATCATACCGGGCAAGCCGCCCCCGCAATGTTTTCTGTTCGCCGAAGATACTGACAAGCCTTATCTCATCACCCTCAAATTCCACTAAATCAACACTTTCAAGTATCTTTTTTTCTTCTTTACCTTTTAAGATATAAGCATGGGCCTCGCACATATCCCACCTCCCCTTTCTTGTACGCCGATTACCTTTTTCCGGCGCAGATGCCATCTCATTCGTCGATCTCTTTCAACGCACTACTTAGACAATCACCAATCTTCGCCGTTAAGTCAATCATCTCCCGAATATGCCCCGCACTCTTCGTTTTTCCCGCATCTTCAAGATGGTCGGCAAAAATCTGGTATTCCTCATAATGATGATCATTATGGGTTTTCCAGTGCTCTAATCTAATCTTTGCTTTTTCAACAAAATCCATAGTTGCCCTCCGTTTAACAGATTCAGATTCAATAATACGTTAAGGAATATAACCCGGGATGTCAATCAAATTTGGATCGTCCCAAACAGAACCAGACCGACACTGATAAATATATTGACTGGCAGCCATTTGTGTGGTTAATATTCCCAGAATCTTGATTTTGCAACGAAGGAGGATCAAATATGAAGAATGTTCTTGATGGAAAAAGAATTCTGATCGTTGACGATGAGCCTGACATATTGGAAACCTTGGTTGAAATCCTTGATATGTGTCTTGTTGATAGCGCCCCCAATTTTGAAACTGCGCAGAAGTTCCTCAACAAAAACAGATATGACTTGGCAATTCTTGACATAATGGGAGTCAGGGGTTACGAGCTTTTGGAATTAGCAAACGAGAGAAACATCCCTGCCCTAATGCTCACGGCTCACGCAGTCAGCCCTGATAACCTGGTAAAATCTATAAAGGGGGGAGCACAATCCTATATCCCCAAGGACAAAATCTCTGAAATTGCCGTTTATATCGCAGACATATTGGAACCCCGCGAAAAAAGCGGTGAAAGAGGGGCAGACTGGTTTGAAAAACTCGAACCATATTTTGATAAGAAATTTGGAGAAGGATGGAAGGAAAAGGACAAGGGATTCTGGGACGTGTATGATCAAAAATACCGTGCAGGCAAAGATGAAATAGAAGGGATGCTTTAGGGGTAGGTCTTCAGGGGGAGCTTAACTAAAAACCTTGTACCGAGACCCACATCACTATCGAGAAACAGTTTGCCGCCCAAATCCTCCACAAGCACCATAACACCTGCCAGACCCAACCCATGCCCCCTGACACTGCAAGAACCTCTGTCGTCGGGATCCATCTGGAAATAGCACTCAAAAATCTTCTTATGAAAGGCTGATGGGATACCCTCGCCATCATCCTTAACAGAAAAGACAATGGTATCTTCTGTCCTGTCAACCTTCAATTCCACGATATTTTTTCGATATTTCAGTGCATTGCTCAGAAGGTTTCTCAAGATTTGCTTTAATTTTGCGTGGTCCTGACAGATTTCCTCACACCAGAGATTCTCATCTACAAACAGAAGGACACCTTTATTCTCCAATACTGCCCCGACTTGGGCCAACTTGGTGCATTGTTTAATCTCTTCAGAGGCGCTGATATCGGTCAGGTCAAATATCTCCTCAAGGGCCTGCTCTAATAAGTTTGACAGTTTGAACTTAGAGAAATTAACTCCCCCCTCCCTCGATTTTCCCAATTCCAGGGCGTCATTTACTAATGTCTTTAGGACCTTGGTATTCCTAAGCGCCCGAGCGAAGACTTTCTCCTGTCGCTCCGTAATAGGGCCATATTTCTCCTGCTTATTCATTAACGCCATGAGCCCTGCTTCTATCACTGCAAGAGGCACCTTAAGATCGTGAATCAGAAAATCAATCTTAATTCTTCCCCGTCCCGAGGGCGAATCTCCTTTATTTCTCTGCCCATTGTCGGTTGATTCCTGCAAGGTTAGAGAATCATAGCTCGACTCTTTTATGTCTCGGGCAATATTCATTCGATCATCTCGTATTTTCTTTATTTTTTTAATTCCCTTAGAAAAAATCAACTCAGAGAACACCCCCCCCTTTTTTTTAGATCTCAGTCTCAGTCACAGCCAAAGACAATCCCGACATAACCAACGAAACTGCTGTCCGGCCTCACGTCATAGCTGGTTGAATATATCATTTGTTTCGCCTTTACGGCGCCCAATTCCTTTGCAGCAACAATCGCTGCTGCTACAGCTCCTGGACAACAGATATTGTGGCTCTCAAATGATTCATCAAACACCGCATTTTCATCCATTTCCACCATTAAATCAACTGCGCGTTTATCGTTAACCTTTTTTACCCATTCAACCGCCTCTTCCCCAGTGCCTTTGGGCAGGTATCCGTAATTATAACCATAATGGGTTAAATCCGTAGACCCGAGGACAATGGTTTTCCTTCCCATCTCTTTTGATATCTCAATTGCCCTCTTCGCAATTTTCAAAGAAGTGGATTTAGGAGGAAGACCAATCGGGACAATCTTGATCTCAGGAAAGGAGTGTTTTATAAAAGGTAATTGTACCTCAATGGTGTTGTCGTGATCATACCGGGAAGTTGTTTCAACGTCAAAAGGAAATTCCGCTGTCAATTGCGTGGCAAGGTCGACATCTACCTCCAATTCCCCGAGTGG
>MAXL01000279.1 GCA_001751005.1 Desulfobacterales bacterium S5133MH16 | reverse complement strand
TTAAGCAATATAAAAGAAAACCAGACTGCAACAATCGTTCATGTCGGAGGTAACGGCGCTCTGCGTAGAAGAATACTTGAAATGGGGCTCATTAAAGGTTCCGAGATTTATGTTGAAAAATATGCGCCCCTGAAAGATCCGATCGAGTTAATTGTTAAAGGGTATCATGTGTCACTTCGGGTTGAGGAAGCAGCAAAAATTACTGTTGATAATGTAAAATAGAAGTATCGATTTTGAAAAAAACAGCGCATTCAGATAATCCGTAATGAATCAAAAACGCCTTTCAATCGCTCTGGCAGGCAATCCTAATTCAGGAAAAACCACAATATTTAATAATATGACCGGAACCCGGCAGAAGGTCGGAAACTGGCCGGGGGTAACGGTTGAAAAAAAAGAAGGCACTGTCAAAAAATTCGGATATGATTTAAAAATTATAGACCTTCCCGGAACCTACAGTTTAACCCCTTTTACCATAGAAGAAATTATTGCCCGTGACTTTGTTCTGGAAGAATGTCCGGATGTTGTGATCGATATCATCGACGCATCCAACTTGGAACGAAGCCTTTATCTGGCAACCCAGTTTAGAGAGATAGACTGCAAGGTGCTGTTCGCTCTAAACATGGCGGACGTTGCCCGATCACGGGGATTCAAAATTGATGGTAAAAAGCTTTCCGAACTTCTCAATGTGCCTGTGGTTTTTACCGTCGGAAACAAAAACCAGGGCATTGATACACTTCTGGAAAAAGCCATAGAACTGGCAGAGTCGAGTTATGAGATTCCTAAAAAACGGAGAGTCAAATACAGCAAAGATATTGAAAATTCGATTTCCAACCTAAAATCCTTTCTCGAAAACTGGACCGAAGGGTCAATTCCTTACAATACTCGATGGACATCCATAAAGCTTTTGGAAGACGACAAAATCGTAAAGAAGCGTGTCCTCAACAAGGCCGGAAAAAACAGCCGGGAGATTCTACAACAAGCCCAGATACACCGGGACTTTCTCGTGGACCGTTTCGATGACGATCCTGAAATCGTAATGACAGATGAGCGTTACGGATTCATAGCCGGAATCATCAGGGAAGTATTCACAACCTCTACAAAACAGCGTATCGATATCTCACGCAACATAGACCTTATTCTTACCAACCGGTTTGTCGGCTTCCCGATTTTTATTTTCTTTATCTGGGCCATGTTCCAGTTGACCTTTTCTCTGGGAGCTTATCCCATGGAATGGATCGACATGGGGGTTAACCTTCTTTCAAAATCCTTGGCCCAGGTTCTCCCGAATAATCTTTTTAAGGATTTCCTTTTAAATGGTGTCATCGCAGGAGTTGGGAGCGTTGTCATCTTTCTGCCGAATATTTTAATTCTTTTTTTCTGTATCGCAATTTTTGAAGATACAGGCTACATGTCCAGAGCGGCTTTTCTGATGGACAAGATCATGCACCTTATCGGACTTCACGGCAAATCTTTCATCCCTATGTTGATGGGGTTCGGGTGCACTGTTCCGGCCATTATGGCGTCCCGCACCCTTGAAAGCGAAAAGGATCGCATGCTCACTATCCTTATCACCCCTTTTATGTCGTGCTCGGCAAAACTACCGGTCTATATCGTACTTGCGGGTGCGTTCTTCGGTGCCAGAGCCGGGACCGTTATTTTCAGCTTATATCTGGTGGGGATTATACTTTCCATTATCACCGGCCGCCTTTTGCGGTCCACCCTTTTAAGAGGTGCTGATGCACCGTTTGTCATGGAACTCCCTCCGTACAGAGCCCCTATGATCAAAAGCCTGCTGATTCACATGTGGGATCGGAGCAAGATCTTTTTAAAAAAGATGGGAGGCATTATCCTTGCCGGTTCGGTTGTTGTATGGATACTGTCGACATTTCCTCATAACATATTATATTCATTGGACTATAACTCAAAAATTGCAGGGGTCACGGCATCTTATAACGCCGAAATTGAAACTGCCCATGAATCTGACAAAAAGCTGCTCGCAAAAAAACGAGACGTTGCGATTGCAGAACTTTTAAAAGCAAAGAAGGCTGAAAAAGCTGAAAATTCTTTTATGGGCAGTATAGGGAAAGTGCTTGCGCCCGTATTTGCGCCCATCGGTATCGACTGGCGCGGCAGTATAGCCCTTCTTACCGGCTTTGTTGCCAAAGAAATCGTTGTAAGTACCATGGGAATACTTTATGCTGCTGATGAAGCAGACGATTCGGCAGCACTCAAAAACGCACTGTTATCTTCCGGCATGACACCTGTGGGGGCTCTTGCAATGATGGTTTTTGTGCTTTTATATATGCCGTGTATTGCAACAGTAGCTGCCATCAGACGTGAAACCGGTTCCTTTAAATGGATGATTTTCAGCGTTGTTTACAGTACATCCCTCGCGTGGATTGTTGCTTTCTGTATCTATCAGGGGGGAACAGTTCTAGGGGTTTAAGATTGATAAACTCGTAAAAAGTCCGATTTAGACGGTTTCGTAAAAAGTTCAAATTCAAGGCGTGCAAATTTTGTAATCATGAGGCGTACTTTTCGTACG
>MAXL01000278.1 GCA_001751005.1 Desulfobacterales bacterium S5133MH16 | reverse complement strand
CTGAAATTACGACCGAGCTTTCATAACACCTCGAAAATACATACATAGGTCAGGAGTTCTGAATTTTAGCATTAAAAAAAAGTCTTATATTGTGGCACTCCTAGGGCTCATCACTTTACCCAGTTTCTCCAGAGTGTCCATTTCTTCCAAAAGTTCCAGGTTCTCAAGAAGGTCGAGATCCTTAGCGATCAGTTGCTCTTCCACCCCCCGGTCAGACGTCCGGACATCAGTAGTGGGTTGCAGCCCTTTTAAGCCGAACCACCCAAAAGCAACTATCAAGAGACAGCACGCAGCCAGAGCATGAATCGGCTTAACATATCCGCCTATAAACGGTTTCCGCAGCCACTTTTTGTCGCTGTTTCCTCTAAGTTTTCCGAAAATTTCATTTTTAAGTTCGTTGACGTCCTTATGTGAAAGAGACGCTGCAGGCAGGGTATCCTTCACATTTTCAAGCAGCCTGAGTAAGACTTCCCGCTCCAAAGAACAGCCTCTGCATGTCTTAAGATGCTTTTCCCAATCCAGACGCTCTTTCTGAGTCAACTCTCCGTATACATCCAGCCAGAGCGTTTCTTGTCTATCGGAACAATGTTTCATACATACACCTCCTATGGCTGGACCCATTCTTGTAAGGCATCCCTCAAAAAGTGGGTCGCTCGAAAGAGATGGCTCTTGACCGTTCCTTCGGCCGCTCCCATTATTTGAGCAATTTCGTGTATTCTCATCCCGTTGAGCACTTTGAGTTGAAAAGCTATCCGTTGCCTCTCAGGAAGAGACTGTATGGCCTTTCTAATTTCTTGTGCAAGCTGTTTATTATTTAGTGCCGTCATGGGATTAGAATGCTCTTGAGGTTCCGGATATTCTTCATAACCTTCTTTTGAAGGCGCTTTTTCTCTCTGCTCCCGGCGCCAGAAAGAAAAGATTCTTTTCCATCTGCTTTGACGCCGCCTCCAATCTAAACAAGTCGTTACGAGGATGCGATAGAACCAGGTATAAAAAGATGACTTTCCTCGAAAGCTTTTTAAACTCCGAAAAGCACGTAAAAAAGCCTCCTGGGTAATTTCTTTGGCTTCTTCGCTGTCTCCAAAGCACATATTGTAAGCGATTGTGTAAGCTTTTTCCTGATACCGCCTGACCAGGGCCTCTGAAGCCGCCTGATCACCGGTCCGCGCCCGAGCAACCAGCTCCTTATCCCCCATCGGCATAGGAGACTCTTCCTCTTCGCTCACAATAACCTGCCCTTCTCGATTCATTACCCGTACGGCATTGATTTACTTTTGTAGATAAAAACAGACTTGCTAATGGAATCAAAATCCATTTGACATTCGGCCAGGTTTCTTGAATTCCCATCGCAGCCTTATTTACCTAATGTCCATCCAAAAATGGTAGATTTTGGTTTCCGGCAAGGCCCAAGCGAGTTTTCAACCGCAGGCATAGCGCGCTATTTCGAGGATTGAAAACGAGCGAGAACGCCGCCGGGGGCCGAAAGATGCCGTTTATGGATGGACATTACCTATGATTCCATTACATCACTTTTCCAATTGAGGCGAAGGCCCTAAGTTCTATACTCACTAGTAAGCCCATGGCACTCGAGAGTCAACCAAAACATTTATCATTGATCACTTGTTATTTGTCGATCCTGTCGAGCCGTGCCGGGTTTTTGTATTTCTTTATGCTTACTTTATTTTCTCCTTGTTGTTACAGCTAAAATCAGCCCAAACTTTTTTTCATGTTTTCCAGGTAATCCTTTTTAAGTTTTGTACGTCTTATAGCTATAGACGTCCTGGCGTTAAAAAGGTTTACCCAATCAGGCTGTTGGGTGCCAATATAAAATGAATACAATATTTTTATTCTTTTAGTCAGTTGTCCGGGTTAGGGCATTTATATTTCTATACGCCGATAACGTTTTTTGAAACGCTATCCAGCTTGACATGTAAAATTCACTCTAGTATAAAATTATTAAAGATTTTATGAAAGCAACCCGGTTGTAGAAAAATTAACAACAAATTAAAGGGGCTAAATAATGAAAAAAATAATTGCAATCATTGCGGGTATGGTACTGACCATATCTCTTTTTTCGTGCGCCGGGCCGACACAACAGGAAAGAGGCGCAAAAACCGGAGCGTTAATTGGAGCTGCAGGTGGCGCAATTCTCGGTCAAGTTATTGGTGGGAATACGGAATCCACTCTTCTCGGAGCGGCAATCGGCACCGCTGTTGGGGGTATCTCCGGTCATCAAATCGGTGCGTATATGGACAGGCAGGAGCAAGAATTGAAAGCTGCGATGGCTGCGAGTGAGGCTGCCAGCATCCAGAGAACCCAGAATGTTTTGACGGCTACTTTCCGTTCTGAATATTTGTTTGACTTTGACTCTTCAACTTTAAAACCAGGAGCATATGCGGAAATCGGCAGAGTTGCTAATGTATTAAACAGATATCCACAGACAACCATCAGAGTCGAGGGCCATACCGATTCAAAAGGTTCTGAAGCATATAATCAAACTCTGTCCGAAAAACGGTCACTGGCGGTTAAGAGTGCTCTGACACAAAGGGGGGTAGATCCGGCAAGAATACAAACCGTGGGTTTTGGTGAGTCACAACCCATCTCTTCAAATGACGCAATAAATAGAAGGGTTGTGATTCACCAAAACCCACGGTTTGTATTCTTGCCGGATCTACCCCCCTTTGTATCAGAGCGCTCTTAACTGCCAGTGACCGTTTTTCG
>MAXL01000277.1 GCA_001751005.1 Desulfobacterales bacterium S5133MH16 | reverse complement strand
GGGTTCTCAAACGCCATGCTTGAAGCGATGGCGTGCGGACTCCCGGTGGTCACAACGACGATAGGAGCCGGACCCGAGGTCGTAACTGATGAAATCGGGGCGGTAGTAGAGATAAAGAATCCAGGACAACTCGCCGAGGGGATTATAGGGTGTAGCAGTCTTGATCATACAGTGATACGGAAGTATGTTAAAGAGCGTTTTTCTTTTGATATCGTTGCGGATTACGTTTATGACATGTATACCGGGTTATGTGGAAAAGAGGTTGAGAACATTTGCTATTGCTCTCTTTACGCGCCACCATACCAACTATCCGGAGCTGGCATGCAGGTGCACGAGTTATCAAAACAATTATCAAGGATGTGTGATGTTTCAGTCATATCTACCGGAACAGACGGCGGTCAGGACGAAATGATGGATGGGGTGCATTATTACCGGGTGAAATACATGAAAGGAGAGGCAATATCCCGGTTTTGTTACAGTCTACTCGGGAGTTTGAAGGGCAGATCACTGGATCGGTTCGATGTGGTTGACGGGAGAAACTGGGAAGGCGGTCTTGTCTCTGTTTTTATTTCAAAGCGCAAAGGCAGCAAATCCGTGATGAGCTTCAGAGGGGAGGGCGCGGTGGAAGGACCATGGGTGAAGAACCGGATCAATAGGTATATTGCGAGGCGTGTGGATTTGATGACCGCGACAGATAGGCAGACTGCTGAGAAAGCGGAAAGGGTTTTAAGTTAGTGTCTACAATAAGGGGACCTGATGAAAACTGTGTGGCGCAGTAGGTATATGGAAAGGGATTTTGAGATGTTTAAGGGCGATACTCTTGGAATAAGTCGGGTGGCAATGGCGACAAATCGAAAAATAATCCGAAACAAACGATGTTTTCCGAGATGAAAATTGGAATAATAGTAAAAGAATTTCCCCCAAACATTATAGGGGGTACAGAAACACAAGCGATGAGACTGGCAGAGCAGTTAAGTAGAAGACATGACGTAACTGTTTTCACAAAGAGATATGGTGCAAAAAAGGATTGTGAGTATTCAGGAAACTACCAAATTGTCCGGATACCAAATATCACATTTAATTCCTTTTTAAGCACCCTTACATTTGTTTCGCTTTCAATACCTTACATGTATGCTAAAAAATGCGATTTTATTATTTGTATGATGATGTACCCAAATGGTTTTTTGGGATATATTCTAAACAAAATCACCGGGACTCCATATACAAGTTGGATCAGGGGCGGTGATTGGTACTTTATCCAGGATAACCGATTCAAGATGTGGCTGGTATCAAAAGTGGTGCAAAAATCATACAAGTACCCAATTATAGCACAAACAGAACTTATTAAAAGAGACGTATTATCTGTTTACCCTGACGCTAACGTAAAAATTATACCAAACGGAGTAGCCATTCCAGGAAAGATTGCTAAGGGGACCAAGATATATTTTGTTGGTAACTTGATTCGTAGGAAAGGGGTAGTGAACTTAATTGAGGCGATGCAAGATGTGGATGGGGAACTGGTTATAGTGGGCGATGGACCTGAAAGAGAGGGATTAAGAAATTTGTGCGAAAAATATAAAGTAAATTGCAACTTCAAAGGGTATATAAACCCACTTGCCATTCAAAAAGAGTTAATTAACGCTAAAGTTTTAGTTTTACCATCCATAGACGGTGAAGGACTTCCGAATGTGGTGTTAGAAGCCATGTCCGTTGGTTTGCCCGTTGTTGCAACAAATATAGCCGGAATACCCGATGTAGTGAAAGATGGAGAGACTGGATTTATAGTTGAGCCGGCTAATGTGGGCGAACTTGCGAGCAAGATAAGTGAGATTGCAAATAATCAGAGTTTATGGGTGAAGATGTCAGAAAATTGCCTGATAGAAGTAGAGAAATACTCATGGGATAATATCATTAAAAGAATTGAAGAGGTTTATGACTCATGTGCAGGATAGCAGGAATTTTCGGGCGCGAGGATGAAAAATTGGTAGGGAGAATGGTCAGCCGGATGAGGCAGGAAAGAAGATAGATATGAAATGTTATATAAATGTTTTGTACAACATGAATGTCGTTATCGATTGTTGGCACGATTGTGGAAGTATGGTTAGGTGGTTACCATGAAAGTAAGAACAGAGGAAATTATTAAAAGATGCGGGGGATCGATTTTAGACATTGGATGTGTTCAGCACTCTCTTGAAAGTATTAAAAACGATTTTTGGTTACATGGACAGCTTACTGAGAACTTTAACAATGTCACGGGTATTGATGTTTTAAAAGAAGATATCCATGAGCTAAAAAAGTTAGGATATAACGTTAAGTATGGCGATGCAGAGAATTTTGAGTTGGATGAAAAATTCGATACAATTACTGCTGGTGAATTAATCGAGCATCTTTCTAATCCCGGTAAATTTTTGGACTGCTGTCGAAAGCATCTAAAGGATGAAGGTATGTTAATATTGACGACACCTAATCCATATTGGATTGAATATACTGTTAGAAGATTTTTTAGAAGATTGTATGTAAATCCAGAACACACCGCCCTCTATGATGAAATCGTCCTAACCCATTTTGCTGAAAGGCACAATTTTAAAGTTGTAGAAGTAAAATACATTGTTGAACGGTATGATCCAAGTTCAATCGCGGGATTCTTCTGGCACAAAATTATCTACCCCACCCTTTTAAAATTATTGCCAAAAGAACTTTCACATGGTGATATGTTATTTGTTCTTAAAAAGAAACAAAATAAAGACAGAAATGAAAAAAATACTAAAAATTCAGATGTTATAAACTTTTGGAAGCCCATTTACTATGAATTTCATGATTTAGTAAGAAAGGAGAGAATATTCTCAAAATTGCCACATAGAGTTATGGTAAAAATGTATTACAATATACAGACCTGCCTTCATGAAAGACTTCTAAATTCTCTCAAAAGTTTCCTCGTAATCCCGGCTTTGATGTTCTGGAAAGTATTTCCGGTGAAAATCGAGCAGATATATTACAGTTGGAAATATCCAAAAGTAACTACACTTGAAAATCTGAGAAACAATGATTTTGAGTTTCTATTTGTTCTTAACACCAGAGATCACATAATCACAACATTACCTGTTTTAGAGTCTATAAATGAGAGGGGAGCAAAGATATTGGTTGTGACCTTTAAAGGAGTTTATTCCAAATATAGAGAAGATTTCGACAGGTTGAATAATGCAAAGATCGTTTTTTTTGAGTATGAATTGAAAAATCTTCCCTTGGGAAGATATCGACACATCCCAGAGGAATTAAAAGATAAAATGGATATTTTAAAATCATCTAGTATGGATAAAACGGCTAAAAGTGCTTTGTTAGAGGATCTAAACTATGTAAAATTCCATATTAAAACAGAGTTGGTCCAATATTATTTTTTCACGAATATTTTCGAGTATTTTAATTTGAAAGGCGTAATTTCAATCGTTTTTACCACAGCGTTTGAGGCAGCAAAAGAGCGAGACATCCCTACATTCATATTGCAGCATGGAATTGGAGGGACAGACGCATGGCCATACATTTCGGATTATCTTTTTGCGTATGATGCTGAGACAAAAATAAAACTTGATGAACTGCTTGAGAATACCGTTGAAGTTTTGTCCTTGGGTGCTCCACGGTTTGAATATTTAGCGAAGATGGGTAAGAATCTGAAGAGAAGGGGTTTTAATAAGAAAATAAGCAAACCGATCAGTACGAAAAATATTACATATATTTCAGTCGGGACTGAAGGATTTGAAAATAAAGAATTGTTTTTAGTATTAAAAAAATTAAGGCAGAAATTGCCTATTGACGTTAACCTTATTATCAAATTGCATCCGCGTGGGAGATATAACACTAAAAAAGAGATTAAAAAAATATTTTCAGAGGAAGAATTGAGTGGAACAATATTTATAAAAAAAGAAATAGATTTTTATGAAATACTGGCAAATTCGAATGTTGTGATAACCACGCTTTCGACCGGGATGCAGGAATCAATAGCTATGGACATTCCTGCACTTCAGGTGAATTTCGCAGGACATCTATACCCCAAAGCATATGACCTCGCCTCTTTTGGCTGGAAAGAGCCAATCGACGACCCGGACATCATGATCAAAGAGGCATTGTCAATATTAGGTGATAGGAAGAGATGTGAAGAAGTAATCAAAAAGCAGAGGTGGTTGAAGAACAGAATGTTTACGAACTTTGGCAACTGTGGCGAAGTCATAGCAGAGACGATAGTAGATATATGTAATAAAAACAAACGATAATTGAGGCGTTAACATGTCACTCTTTGATCATAAAAAAATATTGATAACAGGTGGAACAGGGTCATTTGGTAAAAAATTTACCGAGATTCTTCTGAGTGAGCACGATCCGGAAAGCGTGCGCATCTAT
>MAXL01000276.1 GCA_001751005.1 Desulfobacterales bacterium S5133MH16 | reverse complement strand
TATGATCGCTATGAAAAAAATATAATTTATCATTTTTTAGTTTTTTTAATGACAGAATTTGTGCATTATATAGAAAAAAAATAATTACACCACGAAGTACCCGAAGAACGCGAAGATAATATATTTTATTATGGTTTTCTTTTGTGATTTTCGTGGAAAAAAATAACACCGATCTTTTTGATTCCGGCCTACTCGATAGACGAAGATACCGCTTGCGGCGCGGGGCCTGTTCGAGTTAGTTTAAAGGAGGGAAATCCGTGAATCCTATCGCTCAAGACCTCAACCAGATTATCGAGAAAGGTAATCCCCATCTCAAGGAAATGCTGTCTGAGATAGGCAGAAACCTTTTTTTCCCTAAAGGGATTTTAAGCCAGAGCGCCGAGGCCAGGGAAAAGGCCCATAAGTTAAATGCAACCATAGGTATTGCCACGGAGCGCGGGGGGACCATGCATTTTTCTTCGGTAATGGACTCAATTTGCAGTATTCGAGCAAAAGAGTCGTTAACCTATGCATCATCCTTTGGCATTCCGAGCTTGAGAAAAGTCTGGCAGGACTCCCTTTTTAAAAAAAACCATTCCCTTGAGGGCAAAACCATCAGTTTACCCGTTGTTACTTGTGGCATTACCCACGCTATCAGCATGGTTGCGGATATCTGGTTAGATCCTGATGATGCGGTGATTTTGCCTGACAAGATGTGGGGTAACTATAATATGATTCTGAATGTCAAAAAGGGGGCAAAAATAAGTCACTATGATTTGTTTTCCCAAAACCTTGGATTTAATCTTGAAGCCTTTGAGGAAAAGATAAGGACCGAGGCAAAGAAACATGATAAGCTTTTTGTTTTGTTGAATTTTCCAAATAACCCTACCGGTTATTCGGTAACTGTTGAAGAGGGGAATCGCATTATAGAAATTCTTGCCGGGATCGCCGACACGGGTAAAAATATTATAGTTGTTACTGATGACGCCTACTTCGGACTTTTTTATGAAGACCGGGTTCTGAAAGAATCTCTTTTTGCAAGTCTTTGCAACCGGCATCCCAGGATTCTTGCCGTTAAGCTTGATGGTGCTACCAAGGAGAACTTTGTTTGGGGATTACGGGTCGGTTTTATAACGTACGGATGTAAAATTGAAGGTGACTCTATGGCCGTATATGATGCACTGGAAAGGAAAACCGCAGGAAGTATCAGGGGGTCTATTTCCAATGCTTCCCACCTGGGACAGACCATTGTACTGAGGTCCATGCAGAGCGAAAACTACATTAAAGAAAAAGAAGAGAAATTCGGGGTGCTGAAAAACAGAGCCGGACGGATAAAAGAAGTCCTTTCGGATTCCAGATACAAAGACGCCTGGGATGTTTATCCGTTTAATTCCGGTTATTTTATGTGTATCAGGTTAAAATCGGTGGATGCCGAAACGCTCAGGCTTCACCTTCTTGAAAAATACGGTGTAGGTCTTATATCCATAGGAGAAAGGGATTTGAGGATCGCTTTTTCTTGCCTGGAGGAGAGCGATATCCTTGAACTTTTCAATATTATTTTGCAGGGCGTAGAAGATCTAAAGGGGCTGAATGCATAGTAACCGAGACTTGTTACGGGTTGCAGTACGGTTTGATATTCTTTATTAATGTTTGAGATGACGGGGCAGGCTAACCTGTGGCATTATTGAATGGTTTTAAAAAAATCATCCAATTTATTACCGGCAAAGAGCGGTCCATCAATATCGCTCATGCCGGTAAATGGTCTTTGTATTTTGTATTAATAGGGCTTATCGCCGGCCTCGGATCTATTGTTTTTCATTACTTGTGCCGGCTGGGTCTGCATTATTTTATGGATTTTATGGCCGGCTACCGGCCCCCTTCTCCGGCCGGTGAACATCATCTCCTTCTTCCCACAATCACCCCATTTAACCGTATTATGCTTCTTTTTCTTCCTGCACTTGGCGGTCTTATTAGCGGATGGCTGGTATATACCTATGCCCCGGAAGCCGAAGGGCATGGAACAGATGCCGCGATTGATGCCTATCATAGAAAAGGAGGCTTCATGCGCAGCAGGGTTCCGATTATTAAAACCATAGCATCAGCCCTGACGATTACAACCGGCGGATCAGGGGGAAGAGAAGGTCCCATTGCTCAAATCGGAGCAGGTTTCGGTTCATTTCTGGCTACTACCTTAAAACTATCAGACCGGGAACGGAGGATAATGATGGCTGCGGGGATCGGGGCCGGCGTGGGGAGTATTTTCAGGGCCCCTTTGGCAGGTGCTCTTTTTGCTGCCGAGGTACTCTACCGTGACCCGGAGTTTGAGTCTGAAGTTATCATCCCTGCCGGCATCTCCTCGGTTGTAGCCTATTGCCTGTTTTGCCTCGTGTTCGGCTGGGGGTCATTGTTTGAGTCGCCTGATTTTTTATTTCGCAATCCATTAGAATTAGGACCTTACCTCGTGCTTTCATTAGTTCTTGTAGCCACAGGCGTTCTTTACATCAAATCATTTTATGGTCTCATCGGCATTTTCAAATCTATCAAAATTCCAAATCACATAAAGCCGGCTATAGGAGGACTATGTACCGGTATTATCGGCTTCTTTTTACCTCAGACCCTGGCTTTTGGATATGGATTTGCTCAGAAAGCGCTTTACAATGAGCTTACCATACCGTTTTTGTTTCTTCTTGCTATCGGAAAAATATTTACCACATCATTTTCCATCGGATCCGGGGGGAGCGGCGGGGTATTTGGCCCTTCAATAGTAATCGGCGGTGCAATGGGCGGTGTGGTGGGAAAAATTTTTCACCAGATCATGCCGGGTGTTGTCACTGAACCCGGAGCCTTTGTAGTGGTGGGTATGGCAGGCTTTTTTACGGCCGTGTCAAACACTCCGATTTCTACCATCATATTTGTCAGTGAAATGACCGACTCGTATGGGCTGCTTCTGCCCAGCCTTCTGGTCTGTTCCGTATCTTATCTTGCGGCACGTAAATGGACCATCTATGAAAAACAGGTCAAAAGCAAAATTGACTCTCCAGCCCATGCAGGCGATTTCTTTGTTGATATCTTACAAGCTATCAGAGTCAAGAATTTACTCCACCTTGTCAAAAGTGTGGAAGTTATTCCCCGGGATATGACCTTTCGTGATTTCAGGGATTTTTTTTCAGAAACAAAACAGCACTATTTTCCGGTTGTGGATGAATTTGACAGGCTGACGGGAATATTTTCCAGTACAGATATCAGAAGTGTACTTTTTTCACGGGGAATCGGACAGCTTGTGGTGATGAATGATATTGCCACTTTTGACATTATATTTACTACGCCTTCCGAGGATCTGAATGCTGTACTGCAAAAATTTACCATTAAAAATATCGACAGCCTTCCGGTTGTAAAAGATGATGACCATGGTATTCTTATCGGGATGCTGAATCGGAGAGAGGTTATTTCATATTACAACGAGCAGGTCCAGAAGATGAAAAACAGGAAGTAGCATTAAATTTCTCGGGAAGAATTTTTTCGGTATTCATAAATAATTAACCTGCATAAGGAATAACCCGTGTGCTGGCGCAGTCACACCGGCAAGGTTGCGATCTTTTGACAATAGTATTTTGTTAAAATCATTGGGTGTGATCTTCCCCAGCCCGGCATCCACGAGTGTTCCGACAATATTTCGCACCATAAATTTCAAGAAACCGTTCCCTTGTATTTTAAAAACCAGATATCCGTCATCCATTTTTTCGAGATCCGCATGCACAACACTGCGGATGGTGTTGGCTCTGGGACTCCCTGTCCCTTCAAACGCCTTGAAGTCGTGGGTTCCGATGATATAACCCAGTGAGCTGACCATGGCATCCAGGTTGAGCCTCTTTGGAATTTGCCAGGCATACTGCCTGAAGATTGCGGCAGGGAGGTTGCAATTTAATATTCTGTAATGATAAGATTTGCTTTTAACATCATAGCGGGCATGAAATTTCAGCGAAACCTGTGTGCATGCCGTGATGACAATATCTTTGGGCAGAAGGCTGTTGAGGCCTTTTTGAAAAACACCAGAATCCAAGGCTGTGTGGCAGTGAAAGTTTGCGACCTGGCCAAAGGCATGCACACCGGCATCTGTCCTGCCGGAACCTGTCAGAGTTACCTGATTTCCCGTCATGGTCATCAGAGCTTTTTCAATTTCGCCCTGAATGGTTTGATCGTCGACCTGACGCTGCCAGCCGTGATAGGCCGTACCGTCGTATTCGATGATAATTTTAAAGTTCTTTAGCATGCAGAAATGCAGATTGACAATATTTGACTATTCTGTCAAATGAAATCGATAC
>MAXL01000275.1 GCA_001751005.1 Desulfobacterales bacterium S5133MH16 | reverse complement strand
GGGGGGGGTAAAAAGATGAAAGTTTTAGGAACAGCCCTACTATTAATAATTTGTTTTTATCCTTTGAATACTTTTGGCGGGTGCATAAAAGGAGATTGTATGAACGGACAAGGCACCTTCATCTATTCCAACGGCGAAAAGTACGTGGGTCAATTTAAAGGCGGCGGGTTCCATGGAAAAGGAACGTTGACATCTCCGGACGGTGAAAAATATGTGGGTGAATTTAAAGACAATATGTTGAACGGAGAAGGAATTCTGGTTCGGCCCAACGGCGTCAAGTATGTGGGACAATTCAAAGATAATAAGCTGCATGGAAAAGGGACGTTGACTTCACCCAACGGCAAGAAAATGGTAGGCAACTTTAAATTTGGTGAGTTTGTCGGGAAATAACCAAAGCCATATCCCCTATTAATCTCTTACGACAAAAGTTTGCACCACCCTAAAGAGATCATTTACGCTAACGGGCTTGGCAAGGAAGACATCTGCCCCGGAATTCCTGGCGGGTTGTTCATTGTCGGGATTAGCGGACATTAGAAGGCATTTTTTGTCCGGACTTTTCTCCTTGAATTTAGCCATAAGTTCAAATCCGTTCAACCCGGGCACGTCAATTTCTGTAATAATTATGTCCGGACTTTCATTATCCTCTATATATCTCCAGGCTGCCAAACCGCTATCAAAGGATAAAACATCTCTGTTCACACAATACATTAAAACGGTGACCACAAAATCTCGGACCAGCAGATCATCATCAACAACTGCTATCTTTACGTTTGGTATATTGACTTGGCTCACGCTACTTTCAGAAAGTTCACATCTCTAATTTGGAATTTGAATATAAGCGTCTCACAGATCTTGTTCAAGTTATCGGTGAGAGCCTTTTTCCTGAAATGACCCCTGAGACGGTCCTCAGCCAGGGCTTTGGCCATTACGGCCAGAAGCTGAACTCGCTGATGAAACAGATGCTCCTCCGAGGTCTTTCCCTTGGAAACAATGTCTGCCTGGGGCTCAAAGCCGTTGTCCTTTAAAGCGGAGGATTCGCTGACCAGATGGAGGGAATGATAGAAAACATGATTCGCATTTTCTATGATGGCCTTTTTTCGGTAATTTCCGAGAGGACAATCTCTTAAATAGGCTTTGGCCATGATAATAAGAAGCTTTAATCGCGATGAAAAAATATCATCTTCCGACATTGCTCTCATCTCCACGGACGCCGGCCCCAATTTAATCATACTATGTCCTTGACTCTGAATTTCTTAGGAAAAAATATTACCTCCAAGCCAATTAATATATTATCCCATTTAACCTATTAACATGTGGATGTCAATAATTCTTTTCAGCAGGTTAAACGAATTTGATTTTGGTGCAGCGTAGCGTTCTCACTGTATTGGAATTCAAATGGGTTTGCCCTGTTCTTTTCAAGAATTTAGATGGGTTAAAAGTTCCTTTTTTTCTTTTTCCGTCAAATTGCGCCAGGCGCCCTCGGCCAGGCTTCCTAGTTTAATTTTTGAAACCCTTATCCGTCTTAACTTTGTCACACGGTTCCCAACTTTTCCGACCATGCGTCGTATCTGTCTGTTCCTACCCTCTTTGAGTATGATACGAAAACTTTTGGAAGACACTCTCCGAACCTTGGCGGGTCTGGTTTTGATCCCCATCATGGGCAACCCTTGGGCAATTTTCAGGAGGGATCCATCGGTTATGGGCTTTGAGACGGTAACATCATATTCTTTTTCATGATCAAAAGAAGGATGTGAAAGTCTGTGATGCAGACTGCCGTCATTGGTCAGAATCAGAAGCCCGGTTGAGTCCTTGTCAAGCCTTCCTATGGGATAGACGCGCTCGGGTATGTCTATAAGATCAAGCACGATCTTTTCACCCGGATGACTGCAGCTTGTAACATATCCTTTTGGTTTGTTGAGCGCTATATATATGTGCTCACTTTTTAGCGTTACACTCTTTCCATCAAATTCTACCCTGTCTTTCCCAGGATCTACCTTTGTGCCGAGCTCGGTAACAATCCTGCTGTTTACCCTGACACGCCCTTCCCTGATATATTCTTCCCCTTTTCTTCTGGAACAGATGCCGGCTTCGGAAAGAAATTTTTGCAAACGCATTATAGTCATGAATGTAAACTTAAGATCTGTAATCTGCGTTGATTCTTACATAGTCCACGGAAAAATCGCAGGTATATATCAAATCAAAGCCCCGGCCCATGTTTAAATCAATGGTTACGACGAATTCCGGTTTACAAAGAACCTTTGTGGCCTCAGCCTCAGTGGCTTTTCCGCAACCCGTGCCGCCTTTCACCATTTGAACATCATCAAAATAAACATCTATCTTATCCGGGTCTATTTTAGCATCCGCCCTGCCCACAGCGCCCACAATACGCCCCCAGTTGGCATCCTCTCCGAAAAATGAAGTCTTTACCAGAGGAGAATGGGCAACAGTGTCTGCAACGTTACGGGCATCAGAGTCCGACACCGCCCCCCGAACTATAATTTCAACCAGCTTTGTCACCCCTTCCCCGTCTCTTACCAGCTGTTTGGCCAGGTATAGAAAGACTTCATCCAAAATCTTTTGAAAAATATTTTTATGGGCTGCACTTTGGATAAGCGCCCCGGACAGCCCGTTTGCCATGACCATGACCGTATCGTTGGTGCTGGTATCCCCGTCAATGGTTATCCGGTTGAAAGAACGGTCTGCAGCTTTAACCAACATCTCTTTTAAAATGTCCGGTGATGCTCCGGCATCGGTACAGACAAAGCAGAGCATTGTGGCCATATCCGGACGGATCATTCCTGCGCCTTTGGCAACACCGGTAACGGTAAAAGTCTTCCCTTCCACAACTCCCTGTGCAGAGGCTGTTTTAGGAACCGTGTCTGTTGTCATTATCGACCGGGCCAGGTCAGGAATTCCTTCAGGCTGAAGGGATTCCACAAGGTCGGGAACCGCTGTTTTAATCTTTTCAATGGGTAGGGGGGCACCGATAACACCCGTTGAAGCCACAAACACCAGATCGTTTGAAATTCCGAGTTCAGATGCTGCAAGACTTGTCATGGTTCTGGCATCACGCATCCCCTGTTCGCCGGTACAGCAATTGGCATTGCCGCTGTTGACAATAACCGCCTGGCAAACACCCGATTTTATCAACTCCATGTCAATAAGAACCGGCGCCGC
>MAXL01000274.1 GCA_001751005.1 Desulfobacterales bacterium S5133MH16 | reverse complement strand
TTTCTTACCTCCGGATTCCGGTGGCGTAATAAAAAAAAGCTCTTTTTGTCCGAGCAGTTTTTTCCGTTCTTGATGATCAAAAATTTTTATTTTTCCGTATTGTCCGTCATATCCGGGTAAAAGAACGATTTTATTTTGCCTCATTTTTGAGATCGCTTCACCAAGTAAAGGAACGCCTGCCGATTTAATTTCTTCTTTTCTTTTGTTATTAAGAATTTCAAATTCAGGTCCAAGCTTCTCAAGCAAGGTCATATAATTTCTCATCACTTTCTTTGATCCGGAACCCACTTCTAAAACATCCGATAATAATTCCGTAAGTGGAATAACATTAAAGAAAGGAAGAACCTTTTCGGGTTTCTCACCTTCCAACCGATCCGAAAGCTCCTCTACCCTGTACAAAACACCAAGTGTCAGCGGTTTCCCACATACAGGACATTTTCCGTCATGTTTTCGGGTCTGTTCCGGCCAAAAACTAACATTACACTTTCGGTGTCCATCAACATGATACTTTCCCTCTTCAGGATAAAATTCGTACGTTCCTAAAAAACTCTCGGGGTCTCCTTTTTTGATGGTTATTTTTATGGATGAATAGGAAAGCTCCGCATTAAAAATATTTGCTTCCCGTCCAAGTTTTAAGGGGGAGTGGGCATCAGAATTCGAGACCAAAGTCCGTCCGTCCAAAAATGATACTCTCCTGTTCATGACCGGATCGGATGAAAGACCGGTTTCAACTGCAAATATATAAGATGAAAGATCTTCAAAACATTCTTCAATCGAATCAAATCCTGATTTTGAACCAAGGACTGAAAACCATGGGGTCCAGATATGAGCAGGTATTAGAAACGCCTTGTCGGAAGTCTCAAGAAGAATTTCAAGAAGGTCTCTTGCATCAAGGCCAAGAATCGGCCTACCGTCAGATTTAATATTCCCAATTTTATCTAATTTTGAATTAAAGTTTTCTGCAAGATCAAGATTTGGCAGAAATACAAGATTATGGTTTTTACGGGTTTTTTTATTTTTTTTATATATATTACTTATTTCAGAAACCAGTATAAACCGGACTTTCCCTCGACACGACAGGGGAACCCGTTGATCGCATACATTTGCGATTTTTTCCTTTAACTTGAAAAGTCCGGGTTCAGCCGGAATAAGTTTTTTTTTAATTTCTGCAAACCATCCCGGATGGGTAAAATCACCGGTTCCGATAACCGTTATACCTTTTAACTGCGCTGCTATGTATAGGTTTTCAAGATCAAGATTTTTCGCCGTTGACCTTGAAAAATGTGAATGAACATGAAAATCAGCAATAAATCTCATACTTGCATCCATATACCATAAAAACTCTTGTGTAAAAATTATAAGCGGTATATATATAATAAGTTACATACTATATATAGTATATTTTACACTATCAAAAATATCATATTTTATCAAACAATCAAATTGTGGCTATTTAAAAATATATCTTTTTAATAACTTATTAGTTATTAACAATTATTTTTGACTTCTTTAAAATTCACTATTTTTATAAGTTTTTTATTTTTTTTATATATATTTGTTATTAATTTTTTTTCTATAAAATAAGCAGGTTCAAAAGTTATTATACTTATTAACAGCCTTTAATATTATTATTAATATATTTTAAAATATTAAAAGGAATTGATAATGAAATTTAAAATTAAAAAACAAGACATCGTCGATATATTATCAAGAGTTCAAGGATTAACCGGAAGAAAAAGCAACCTGGCAATAACAGCGAATATTTTAATAAGTACAACAGATTATGGCATAACTATGGTAGTTACTGATCTTGAAACAGGATTTGAAGGACAATATCCTGCAAAAGTTGAATCACATGGAAGCATAGTCATTAATTCAAGAAAGTTCTATGAGATAGTAAGAGAATTTCCGAGTGATGAAATACAGATTAATGAAATTGAAAATCACTGGATCAAAATAGGAAATAAAACGGTTGAGTATAATATTGTTGGAATGAATTCCGAAGATTTTCCTGAAACGCCACATATAGATGATGTTGAATTTTTTAGTATCGATTCGGGCGTATTTAAAAATATGATAGAAAAAATGATTATTATTACCGGTGCTTCTGATGAAAAACGGGCTCATATTACAGGAATATATTTTGAAATTATTCATAAGGATGATCAAAATATAGTTCGGATGGTATCAACCGACGGCAACCGGCTTTCAAAGATCGATCAAGTTTATGAAAAGGATGTTAAACTTCCTCGAGAACAAGGTATAATTATTCCAAAAAAGGGTATGAATGAAGTTGTTAAGTTTCTTGATCCTGTAGGGATAGTTCAACTGGGTATTAAAAATAATAATTTTATAATAAAAAAAGATACAGAAACAATAATAATACGGCTTCTTGAAGGAGATTTTCCGGAATACGCCGATATAATAAAAAAACGTGCTTCTCATGCGCTTCATATAAATAGAAATATGTTTTTGATGATGTTGAAAAGAATGAGTATTTTGTCTTCTGAAAATTATAAAGGAGTTATTTTTAATTTTAGTGATGATAAACTTTTTATAAGAACTACAAATCCCGATATCGGTGAATCAAAAGAAGATATGGATATAGATTTTAAAGGTGACCCTATTGAAGTTGCGTTTAATCCAAAATACTTTATTGATACACTCAGTGTTATAGATTCTGAGAAAGTCATTATTAATATAATCGATGAAGAAAAACCGTGTTTAATGGAAGGGGAAAATGACGATACCTATATAACTGTAAATATGCCGATGAGAATATGAATAAAGAACAACAAACATATAACGCAGATAATATAAAAGTTCTCGAGGGCCTCGAAGCTGTGAGAAAAAGGCCTGCAATGTATATCGGAAATATCAATATCCAAGGGCTTCATCATCTTGTATATGAAGTTGTAGATAACAGTATTGATGAAGCTATGGCAGGATATTGTGATAAGATTATTGTTACCATTCATACCGATAATAGTGTCAGTGTTGAAGATAATGGAAGAGGAATACCTGTAGGAATTCAAAAAACAGAGAATATGCCCGCCGTTGACGTTGTAATGACAAAGCTTCATTCAGGAGGAAAATTCGACGATCATTCCTATAAAGTTTCCGGAGGGTTACACGGTGTGGGCGTTTCAGTGGTAAACGCACTTTCTAAAATATTGGAAGTAGAAGTTTATACTGACGGAAATGTTTATTATCAGAACTATGAAAAAGGTATAAAAACGAGAGAATTAAGTATTATAGGTAAAACAAAAAAACGGGGTACGAAAATACATTTCATTCCTGATACACAAATTTTAGAAACAGATGATTTTAGTTATGAAATATTGATTCGAAGGTTAAGGGAGCTCGCTTTTTTAAATAAAGGGGTAAGATTAATAATAGAAGATGAACGTTCGGATAAAAAGGATGAGTTTTTTTATAAAGGGGGCATTGTTTCATTTGTTGAATATCTTAACAGAAGAAATTTAGTGCTTCATAAACCTATTTTTATAGAGGGAATAAAAAACGAAGTTCAGATAGAAGTTTCCATCCAGTATAATGATACATTTAATGAGAAAATATTTTCATTTGCTAATAATATCAACACAATAGAGGGAGGGTTTCATCTTATAGGTTTTAAAGCGGGGTTAACGCGTACCATAAATCAATATGCGACCAATGGAAATCTTCCGAAAAATCTTCAGGCAAAGATTAGTGGTGAGGATATAAGAGAAGGATTGACCGCGGTTATAAGTATTAGAATAAAATCCCCCCAGTTCGAGGGTCAAACAAAAACAAAACTTGGAAATAGCGAGGTCAAAGGACTTGTTGAGTCCCTTATAAACGAAAAATTAAATATTTTTCTGGAAGAAAATCCAGCAGTGGCCAGAAAAATCATTACTAAAGCCATTGATGCTTCTCGAGCAAGAGATGCAGCAAAACGCGCTCGGGATTTGGCCAGAAAACAGGGAGCTTTGATTGATTCAACGCTTCCGGGTAAACTTGCTGAATGCCAGATTTCAGAACCTTCTGAAAGAGAACTTTTCCTTGTGGAAGGGGATTCTGCAGGGGGCAGTGCGAAACAGGGCAGAGATAGAAAATTTCAGGCGATTTTACCGTTAAAAGGTAAAATAATAAATGTTGAAAAATCGCGTTTTGATAAAATGCTACGTAGTGAGGAAATAAAAAATATCATAACTGTACTGGGCACCGGTGTGGGTAAGGAAGAATACGATATTGATAAAATCAGGTATTACAAAACCATTATAATGACAGATGCCGATGTTGACGGATCTCATATCAGAACGCTTCTGTTAACTTTTTTTTACAGACACATGAAAGAAATGGTTGATAGGGGCTATTTGTACATCGCGCAACCCCCTTTATTTAAAGTCGGCAAAGGAAAAAAAGCGATTTATCTAAAAAATGAAAAGGAATTCAATGATTATGTGTTAAAGAGGGTTTGTAATAAAAAAGATATTAAGATCGGAAAACATGAAACCATACTTTCAGAACACAAATTATATCTTTTTATATCTGAGCTTTCGGAATATTATTTAATTTTGTCGAGAATGGAAAAACGTGGTTTTCAGAATGATCTTATAGAATTACTTATTAAACAAGAGGTTGAAAATAAAGATTTTCTTCAAAGCCAAGAAAAAATGTCGAATTTAAGGACGATGTTAAGTGAAAAAAATTATGATGTCAGCGAGTTAAACTGGAATTATGAACGAAATATTTATGAATTGACTGTTACGCCGCCCTTTAACGGAAACCAAAGACAATTTTCGATGGATTTGGCCGGCAAAAATGTTACACCTGTAAAGATAGGCCGGAGTCTTATTTATTCAAATGATTTTCAAAAAATCCTTGTCCTGGGTAAAAATATTTTTAAATATGATAATCCGCCATTTCTTATTTTTAACAAAGACAACAAAACAGATTCGATTTGCATACAAGATAAAGAAAACTTTCTATTTTTTATGATAACAGAAGGAAAAAAAGGGCTCGGTATTCAACGATATAAAGGTCTGGGTGAAATGAATCCCGACCAGTTATGGGAAACCACAATGAATCCCGAAAAAAGAACCCTTTTACAGGTTAAAGTAGAGGATGTGGTTGAATCGGATGAAATTTTTACAATTCTCATGGGCGAACAAGTTGAACCCAGAAGAGAATTTATAAACAATAATGCCCTTGAAGTAAGCATGCTGGATATATAAAAAAACATAGCGATGTATATTCATAAGATTCAAGCAAGAGACTTACCGGACCTTTGGTTTCAGGCCGTTCATGATATTCTCGATCATGGACGACGGTTTAAAATAGATCGAGGCAGTTATGCCGGGCAGACAAGGCTGGAATATGATTATTTTTTTGGTCACGTCATCCATCCGTATTCAGAGCCACTTCTGCCGGACATTCCCCCGTCCTGCGGTATTCCCAACCCAGTAGAGCACGAATATATATATGGCGGTGAAGGGTACGAAAGATCGTATATTGAATATTTGATGACGGGTCGCAAGGAGCCCGGTGAATCGTACACGTACGGCGAACGTCTTACAAGAACACCCCTTACCGGTGATAAGCTTGCGTGGTGGGAACAGGGCAATACTGAAATAATAGATAAAAGAGAGGTCGACGGCCAAGCTGTTTTTGAAGAAAACGGGAAACTGTATCTAAATCAGATAGAGTGGGTTATTCAGACATATAAAGCGTACGGGGGCAGAAATAATCAAATGGTATTACAGGTTGCACATCCGACCGATCTTACGCTTTTAGACCCCCCTTGCCTGCGATCTATTGATACTCGCATACAGGATGAATCCCTTCATTTTATTATATATTTTCGATCATGGGATTTATGGGGAGGACTTCCGGCAAATCTGGCCGGCATTCAGAATCTTAAAAACTATATGGCCGGGGAAATAGGTGTGAAAGATGGTGAAATGATTATTGAAAGCAAGGGGCTACACCTATACGGTTATGCCGAAGATCTTGCAAAATTAAGGTGTATGAAAACCTAAAAATCAACCGGACAGCGTCTAAAACCCGTTCTGTCAAAACTCAATACTGTTCGGCGTTCTTGGAAAGGGGATCACATCCCTGATATTGGATATCCCGGTTATAAACATAAGCAGTCGTTCGAATCCCAGACCGAAACCACTATGCTCCACGCTTCCAAACCGGCGGGAGTCCAGGTACCACCAGTAAGTGTCTTTCGACATGCCCATCTCTTCCATTCTTTTTTCCAGTACGCCTAATCGTTCTTCGCGCTGGCTTCCCCCGATAATTTCTCCAATTTTCGGCACCAGAACGTCCATAGCGGAAACGGTCTTGTTGTCGTCGTTTACGCGCATGTAAAACGGTTTTATGGTTTTAGGGTAATCAAATATAATTAGAGGTTTTTTAAAGTGATGCTCTGTAAGGTAACGTTCATGTTCAGTTTGTAAGTCTTTTCCAAAATCGATATCATATTCAAATTTTTTCCGGGATTTTTTTAATATTTCTACGGCTGAAGTATACGATAAGCGTTTAAAATCTGATGAAGCCACGTTATCCAGGGTTTTTATTAAATTTTTATCAACAAATTTTGCAAAAAGTTCAAGATCATCTTTACTTTCTTCGAGTATAAAATTTATTAAATATTTTATCATTTCTTCGGCCAAGTTCATGTTTCCTTCTAGGTTGCAGAACGCCATCTCCGGCTCCACCATCCAGAACTCGGCAACATGCCGGCTGGTATGAGAATTTTCAGCCCTGAACGTTGGGCCGAAGGTATAGACATCTCCTAAAGCCAGGGCAAACATTTCGGCGGACAACTGTCCGGAGACCGTCAAATTTGCCTCGGACCCAAAAAAATCCTGGCCATAGTCTGTTATACCGTCTTTTTTTAGAAAATTTTCCGGAGCCAGGGTTGTTACTCGGAACAATTCGCCCGCGCCTTCACAATCGGAACCGGTTATGATCGGAGAATGAATATATTTGAAACCTCTGTCCCTGAAAAATTTATGGATGGCATATGAAAGCTCGGATCTTATCCTAAATACGGCGCCGTATTTGTTGGTCCTGGGTCTTAAATGGGCAATGGTTCTTAAAAACTCGTCCGTATGGCGTTTTTTCTGCATCGGATAGGATTCAGGAGCAAGACTGACAATCTCAACCCGATCCGCCAGAATCTCCCATTTTTGTCCGACCCCCATGGATTCCACCAAATTACCGCTGATAATTACCGCAGATCCTGTTGAGAGCCTGGAGATGTCCGGGTAATTTCTTAATGAGCTATCGGCAAGAATCTGAATGTTCTTGAGGCATGATCCGTCGTTGACTTCGATAAAAGAAAAATCTTTTGAATCTCGACGGGTTCGAACCCACCCTTTTATAAGAACATTAGTTGCCGGGATTTCCGATTGTAACAGTTGAACTATTTTGGTACGTTTCATTTATAATCTCTCTTTCAGACATGGTATTTAATCTCTGAAAAACAACCATTATCCAGTACTTTGTTTCTCTTTATACAAAATGTCTTTGTCTAAAAACAAGGCCCATTTTTGATATTAGATAACGAGTTCTGCATTTATAATTTTACGGTAATATTATAGAGTTGATCTCCTCTCTGTAAAACGATCACAAGTGAATTTTTTTGGCGGTATTTTATAATGGCCTGCTCAAAGTCTTTAATGTTGTTAATAGGCATGTCGTCTATTTGTCGTATAACATCTCCGGGTCTTGCGCCGATATGGGCCAGGAAAGATTGTCGATTAACATCTAAAATCAGCACGCCTTGTTTTGCCAACGATTTATGGATGTGACGGTTTTTTGCCGAAAGATTTTCAACAGAAATACCCAGAAGATCATAAGCAAGGTCCAGAGCCAGTTCTTTGGGGAATACCGATGTTTTTACTGAAACCGTTTTGGTTTTGCCGTTCCGCCAGACCGTTATATCAATTTTATCTCCGGCTGAAAGGGCGAGCATTGCTCTATGGAAATCTTTTTCAGAAGCAATATCGCGGGTATTAATAGAAAGAATGATATCACCTTCACGAATACCGGCCTTACGTGCAGGACCGACCGTTTCCGCTTTTTTGACCAGGACTCCATTAATGGTGGACGCCTTTAGATAACGTGCAAGGTCTGTATCAATATCCTGTATGGTGATACCGATCCATGCAGGTATAACTTCTCCGTATCTTATGAGATCGGAGACGATTCTTTTGGCGGTATTAATGGGTATGGCAAAGCCTATGCCCCGAGCTTTGGCATATATGGCGGTATTTATACCGATAAGTTCTCCGTTTATGTTAAGCAGCGGTCCCCCGCTATTACCCGGGTTGATTGAAGCATCGGTC
>MAXL01000273.1 GCA_001751005.1 Desulfobacterales bacterium S5133MH16 | reverse complement strand
TATCTTGGACTTGCCGCAAAAAAAGCTAGTCCCCGAAAACGAAAACCCCTGCCTCTTTTAACGCCTGAATTTTTACCTGGCGTATCCGTATTTGCCCGGCGGTTTTTTGAAAACCTGTGCTCCCGTGTATCACCTCCATTTTATCTTATTTTTGATAATTATCATGAGATCGCTTCGGCATCACCATTTCATGATGTCTTCAAAGACGCCCTGTCAGGAATTTCACCTGATATCCACGTCATTGTGATGAGCAGAACAGACCCTCCGCAGGTCTTTACCGGCATGCTTGCAAATAATAAAATGAGAATAATCGGTTCATGCGACCTCCGCCTGAACCTTGAGGAGTCAAAGGAGGTAATAAGAATTGAAACCGGAAAAAAGCTTTCCGATAAAACAATTAAACGGATATATGAAAAAACACTAGGGTGGGCTGCCGGTCTGGTTCTCATCGCAAAGAGCGTTGGAGCAGACGATACCTTACCTCAACTTTCCGACAAATTTACCCCGGAAAAAATATTTGAATATTTTGCCATAGAATTTTTTGACAAAATGAATGAAATTTACAGGAAGTTTTTACTCAAAACCGCTTTTTTACCCAGGATGACAACTTCCATGGCTAAGGCATTAACGGGTCAAAACGATGCAAACCGCATATTGTCATCATTAAGACGCAATCATTTATTTACCGGTAAGTTCTCCGCACCTGCTGAGATTTATGAATACCACCCTCTTTTCCGAGAGTGTTTAATCTCCAGGGCCGAGAATACTTTTGATCAAAAAGAGATACACATATTGCAACAACGAGCTGCTGAACTTCTGCAAGAATCGGGGCAGGTTGAAGATGCAGTTGATCTGTTTTTTAAAGCCAAAGATTATAAAAATCTCATCATATTGGTCCTGAAGCAGGCAAAGGAGCTTATTACACAGGGCCGGAATAATACTCTTGAAAAATGGATTAGAAAAATCCCTGAAGACATTCTTAACAAAGAACCATGGTTACTTTACTGGCTGGGTATCAGCTGTCTGCACTTTTCTTCTGCCGAAGCGAAGGGTTATTTTAAAAATGCATTTGATTTGTTTAAGCACAGTAAAGATATGACTGGGCTTTATCTTTCATGGTCAGGTATCATTGACAGCATTGCCTATGAATGGAATTACTTCACAGAGTTTGACCCGTGGATAAAATGGTTCGATAAGCACATTTCCAGCAATCAGACTTTCCCTTCCCCTGCAATAGAAGCGAAAGTGACCGTGTGTATGGCTTTTGTACTGCTGATCCGAAGACCGGATCATCCGGACATGATACAGTGGATAGAAAAAGCATTGTCACTATCAAGAGCCAGTGGCAACATCAATCTCTATATGCAGGCTATCGACTGGGCAATGACATATTACGCATGGATAGGCGACTTTGCAAAAGTGGAAATTATAAGGCAGGAATCCAAAAAAACGGCAAAATCATACATGGCATCTCCGGCTATGATGCTCCACTGGAAGTGGGTGGATATATCGGCACGAGCTTGCACCATGGAGAATATAGATTCAGCGCTTAAAGACGTATCAGACGCACTTGTCATTATCAAAAAAACCGGCCTGTATGTATGGGAGCATATCTTTTTCATGCCGGGTATTTTTATTTCACTTCTGATTGGCGATCTGTCAACCACGAACACTTTTCTGAAAAGATTCGAATCCCTCCTTGACATGTCCCATTACCATGGATTCGGAGTTTTTAACCACTTCGCAGGACTATATAATTTACATATCGGAAATATCCTTCAAGCCAGGGCACACGCTGAAACTGCGCTAAAAATTTCGGATGAAACAGGATATGTCCTGGCAGCAATAGTATGCCGGTTTCAACTTGCATATATTTTATACGAATTGGGAGAGGTTCAGAAAGGCGAAGAGGAGCTCTCGCGCACCTATGATCTCGCTATTAAAATGAATAGCCGAATATTAGAGTTTATGTGCCTGTTGCTAAGCGCAAAAATTGCCTTGGATCGGGAAAAAGAACAAGAGGGGCTGGAACTCCTTAGCGAAGCCATGTCACTTGGCCGAAAGCAAGGCTATTTAAATATGGTTTGGTGGTGGTATTCTCCTGCTATAACGAAACTATGTACAAAAGCCCTTACTGAAGGCATCGAGGTTGACTATGTCAAGAGCCTGATACGTATTCATAAACTAACACCTGAATATCCACCATATCATATTGAGAACTGGCCATGGGCACTTAAGATTAATACTTTTGAACGCTTTAAACTTATAAAAGATGGAGAACAATTTCAATTCACGGGAAAGGCTCAAAAAAAGCCCTTTGACCTGCTTAAGGTATTGGTTGCATATGGCGGAATCGAAGTTAATACAGAACAAATTATCGATGCCCTCTGGTATGAAGCTGATGGGGATATGGCCCACAGCGCTTTATCCACCACATTGAATCGTCTGAGAAAGCTAATCGGTATAAAAGACATCATACAGCTTCAGGACGGAAAAGTATCACTGAATCAAAATTACTGCCGGATAGATACCTGGGCCTTTGAACGTACGCTCAATGAGGCGGAAACCCTATGGAAAAAAGGGGAAAAAAAGAAAACCATCTTTTTATATGAAAAAGCCATAAACAGCTACAAGGGACACTTTCTGGATAATGAGAGTGAAGAGCCGTGGATGATACCATTACGGGAGCGCCTGAAAAATAGATTTTTAAGTACTATCATAAAACTTGGAAAATACCTGGAGCAGGAAAAAGCATTTGAAAAAGCGATTGAATGTTATGAAAAGGGATTAGCTGTAGATAACCTTGAAGAAGTGTTTTACCAGCATATCATGTTATGCTGTCATAATCTTGGCCGTAAAGCAGAAGCAATAAAAATTTACAACCGTTGCCGTGATACATTAAACAAGATTCTTAAAATTGAGCCTTCGCTTGAAACAGAGACTATTTATCAAAAAATGTAAGCGTTCACAGGCACCGCATCTGCACGTGATCAGGACGACCAGCATAGCAGACTATAAGCTGGTCG
>MAXL01000272.1 GCA_001751005.1 Desulfobacterales bacterium S5133MH16 | reverse complement strand
TCAATCGTCAATCCCTAAACCCCTGCCTTTTCCCTGATAACATCCACCATATTGGTTTTTTCCCATGTAAATTCAGGTTCATTCCGGCCAAAGTGCCCATAAGCCGAGGTTTTACAATAGATTGGCCGCAGCAGGTCCAGATATTCAATAATTGCTGCAGGTCTTAAATCAAAAATTTCATTGATAATTTCTTTTACCCGATGTTTGGGGATTACACCGGTTCCCATAAGATCTACCATCACGGAAACAGGTTTTGCCACACCGATGGCATAGGCAATTTGCAATTCACATTTTTTTGCAATGCCTGCGGCAACAACATTTTTTGCGATATGTCTGGCCATATATGAAGCGCTGCGATCGACCTTGGAAGGATCTTTTCCTGAAAAACATCCGCCACCGTGACTTCCCTGGCCTCCGTAGGTATCAACAATGATTTTTCGTCCCGTAACCCCGCAGTCTCCCATGGGGCCGCCAATCACAAACTTGCCGGTGGCATTTATAAAGTATCGGGTGTCACCGTCCGTTAGCTCCTTGGGGATCACCTTTTTTATGACCTCTTCTATGATCGCTTCTCTCAACTCATCGTAAGTAATATGCGGTTTATGCTGGGCGGCAATAACAACGGTATCAATCCGTACCGGGTTGCCGTTTTCATATTCGATCGTCACCTGAGTTTTGCCGTCAGGCCTTAAGAAATCAAGGGATCCGTTTTTTCGAACCGTGGCAAGACGCTGGCATAATTTATGGGCATACATAATCGGCATGGGCATCAATTCAGGCGTCTCATCCGTGGCAAACCCAAACATCAGCCCCTGATCTCCGGCGCCCTGGTCTTTGAAAAGTCCTTCACCGATATTTACCCCCTGAGCGATATCCGGAGATTGGTGATCAATACTTGTAATAACCGAGCAGGTCTGCCAGTCAAACCCCATCTGGGATGAATGGTATCCGATTTCACGAATTGTATTTCGAATAATCTCAGGCATATCCACATAACAACTGGTTGTAATCTCACCGGCAATAAAAGCAAGGCCGGTGGTTACGAGCGTCTCACAGGCAACCCTGCACGCTTTATCTTGTTCGATAATTGCGTCGAGAATGGAATCCGATATTGCATCTGCAACCTTGTCCGGATGACCTTCGGTCACCGATTCGGAGGTAAAAAAGAATTGTTCATTACTCATAAAGCATCTCCTTGGGTTTCTTTAGTTTTAAATTCTGTTCGCTATTGATTCAGTATCATATTGTCAATCAGGCGGGCTTTTCCGACTTTGACAGCCAGAGCCATCACTACTGGCCTGTCAATGGCTTTGATATCGACAAGTGTTTCCGTATCGCAAATGGAAATATAATCTATATCGGTTTCAGGATATGACTGTATCAGCTCTGTTGCCGCGTCAATAATAGTCGCCGCATCTTGTATCCCGCTCTTGATAAGCTCCTTTGCCTTCTGCAATGATTTGTACAGGGAAAGGGCGCTAATCCGCTGTTCGGCAGTAAGATAATTATTGCGGGAACTCATGGCAAGCCCGTCCGGCTCCCTTACCGTAGAAGCACCGATTACTTCTATGCCGAAATCGAGATCACGAACCATCTGACGAATGACAACAAGCTGCTGGTAGTCCTTCAGGCCGAAAACAGCAACATGCGGTTTGACAGTGTTGAACAGCTTGGCAACAACGGTTGCAACACCTCTGAAATGTATGGGTCTGGAGGCGGCGCAAAGGTAATTCGGCAGTTTTTCCAGCGTAACATAGGTTTGAAATTTTTTGCCGTAAATTTCTTTTGCATCAGGGATAAATACCGCATCCACCCCTTGTTTTTGTAACAGTTCCAAATCTCTTTCAAGACTCTTGGGATAAGACTCCAAGTCTTCTCCCGGGCCGAACTGTGTGGGGTTGACAAAAATGCTCACTACCATGTCATCTCCATATTTGTGGCCTTCTTGAATCAAAGACAGATGACCTTCATGGAGAAATCCCATGGTAGGAATGAAAACAATGGTTTTAAACTGACGACGCATCCGGTCGGATCGCGCCTGCATCATTTTGGTTGTCGTAATAATTTCGATGGCATATACCTCACTATATTATGTTGTCCGAATTTCCGTTTAGAAGGTAAGAAATTAAAACAACTATAATGAAATGTCAACCTGTACACTCATAACACTCCCTTATATGTTGCATAAAATCCTTATATTTATACAATAAAGAGTCAAAAGCAGACCCCAAATTTTGTTTTTCAATAGGAACGAATTCATTTTACAGGATTTGACATTTGATCTTCTGTGGGTTTTTAGATGTATGTAATCAACAATAGTTGACGTCGGCTTTGAAGTTTGGAAAGGTGGACTATGGATAAAACATTTATTAGGTATCCAAAAATACAGCCTAATTGGTTGCAAATCAGGACGACCTTAAAATACAATGTCATACTTATCAATCTAAAATGATGAGAACGATAAGTTCTCCCAAAAGGTGTTTACAATGAAGGTCTTATTCATTATTTCCACAGATGAGGGTGAAACCATTTACAATGCCATGAGGCTTGCCAATGTTGCCGTAAAGAAAGGCGATGAAGTGGGCGTTTTCATGCTTGGGAAAGGGGTTCTTTTCGAAAAAAGCAGCAATGAAGAGTTTAATGTAATGGAACAGGTTAACCAATTTGAAGGTGATTTTTACGTCTGAGGGGTGTGTATGAAATCCCACGGTCTGGAGGGATCAAGTTCATGCCCTATTGCTTGGATGGATGATCTTTATGAGTTGAGCATGGAAGCGGACAAGGTACTGACTTTCTAAGGCAAGACTGTTCACAAAGCGATAGATCGTCGCTGTGGTAGAGTCCATATCTAATAGCATGATCAGTTCCCATTTCAAGCCACATCACAATTTGCTCTGACATTATATCCCACCTTCCTGTAGCGTTTTGACAAGCCATTACCCAAGATCCATGCCGGAACATTTAATGGCAGATGCAGAATTGTTGTGAAGTGCTATTGCCATTGGGTTAAATCTGATTTCTGATCGATGACATGTGTTTGTGGATGAACTAAATCAGATTCGACAGGATATGATATTTGCACATTTTTTTATGCACATGAGACCATTAAAAAACCATTATTTTGGCATTTTGGTTGAGATGAAGCGTTTTGTATGAATTGACATTCTTTTAGTAATCTTATATGTTCCTGATTTATATAATATTTCAACAGTACATCAGGAGAATTCTATGAATAAGCTTGATCTTGTAAAGGCACTGGGAATGAAAGCTGAACTCACTAAAAGTGAAGCAAGAAAGGTGGTCGACCTATTTTTTGATGAAATGTCCAATGCACTTGCTAATGGTGACAGGATTGAAATAAGGGGTTTGTTCTCTTTTTATGTCAAGCATTACAAGGCTTATACTGGCAGTAATCCTAAAACAGGTGAACAAATTGAAGCTAAGT
>MAXL01000271.1 GCA_001751005.1 Desulfobacterales bacterium S5133MH16 | reverse complement strand
TGATGGCTTCGTAAAAAGTCCAACTTCTGCGTTGCGCTGCATTCCTCGTCACTGCAACGTACCATAAGTACGTCTCATTCCTCGGAATTTGCGCGCCTTGAATTTGGAGCTTTTTACTTTGCCATCAAAATCTGACCTTTTACGAGACCGTCAAATTTGAAAAATGAACAAAAGCTGTGAAAAGGTCCTTCATACTAGGCTGTTGAATCCAAGGAACATTGGGTAAAATCTATTTTCTTTCCGCAACTGTCGCACACATGCGTCTTATCAAATTCATCTGAAAAGATTTCTTTTTCTTGACCGCATTCGGGGCACCGACAGGTAAACGAGCTTAGATGCCTAAAATTCTCAAAACCCGGACAATGCTTAGGTGTCGTCATAATATCCTCCTTTATTACAATTGTTTCGCGATGCTATTCCAGTTTCTCGGCGATTTCGCAGCCGGAGTCCTAGGCCATTTTTCCCTCTTTTTATATTCTTTTATCGATTTCGTCAACCTGACAATCCGGTGTATAACAGGTATTGTCAAGAAATTCGGTGTATGGATCTATTTATAGATCAACCGAGGTGTCTCCATTATCACCTTAGTATCCGGAGGGACAGATTCCGTTATCCAGACATTTCCTCCGATCACGGAACGCGCACCGATTACGGTTTCTCCGCCCAAAATAGTAGCGCCTGAATAGATAATAACATCGTCTTCTATTGTAGGATGGCGTTTCTTTCCCCTCAATCGTTCCCCGGCATTTTTGGGCAGTGAAAGGGCACCCAGGGTGACTCCCTGGTAGATACGAACGTTTTTACCGATTACCGTGGTTTCACCGATCACTACGCCCGTCCCATGATCAATCACAAAACTTTCCCCGATTTCAGCCCCCGGATGGATATCTATTCCGGTTAAACTGTGGGCATGTTCCGTCATGATGCGAGGAAGAAGCGGCACTTGAAATTTAAAAAGCTTATGGGCCGCCCGATGTACGGTTAAAGCAAACATACCGGGATAGCTAAAAATAATCTCATCATAGCTATTTGCAGCAGGATCTCCATCATATATTGCCCGTACATCTGTTGCCAAGGTTTTTCGTATGGATGGAATAGATTCCAGAAAGTCAAGAGCAATCTTTTGCCCCTGTTCTTCGCATTCTCTGCACGGCAGATCGTATCTAAAGCAGTCGTGCCTCATGTTGTGGGTAATCTGCTCGGAAAGCATATCAAACAGAACTGAAACAGATTGTCCGATGTTGTATTTCAGGTTGATAGGATCTATCTTTCCCCTGGTAAAATACCCAGGGAAAAGAATTTCCCTTAATTTATTTATGATATCAACAACATATCCTTCAGAGGGAATCGGTTCATAGTCCACATGAGTGAAGCATTGACTGTCATCACAGTTTTCGATGATGTTCTCAACAATTCCCGGCAGTTTTTCCCTGTATTGGGAAAGGGATTCCACATCTGTTTTGCATGTGTGTTGACTTTCTTTTATACTCTTATCCATTTTATAAAGCTCCCATAAAAAACGTCAACTCGGCAACCCTTAAATCACCCTGATCATTATTTCCAAAAGGGTGACATATTTCGAAGATTTTCAATAATTGGCGGAAGTTTTTCTATGATAAAATCGATTTCTTCTTCAGTATTGTAGATACCCAGGCTGAATCGTATGGAGCCGTGTGCGGCCGTAAACGGGACGCCCATGGCACGCAATACATGAGAAGGTTCAAGAGAACCTGATGTGCATGCCGAACCTGATGAAGCACAAATGCCCAATTCATTCATCATTAAAAGAATCGATTCACCTTCGACATATTCAAAGCTAATACTTGTGGTGTTTAAAAGTCGGTTCTCTGTGTCTCCGTTTATCATAGCATTGGGGATTCGCTTCAGTAATTCATTTTCAAGCTTGTCCCGTAATTTTCCGACATGGGTTGTCATCTCGCCCATGTGGGTTGCCACCAGCTCGCTCGCCTTTCCAAGCCCGATAATGTAGACGACATTCTCGGTTCCGCCTCGCCGGCCACCTTCTTGATGGCCGCCGATAAGAAACGGAGAAAATCGGGTCCCTTGACGAACATAAAGAGCGCCGATTCCTTTGGGTGCATGAATCTTATGCCCTGAAATAGACAGCATGTCTATTTCTGATTTACTGACATCGATGGGCATCTTGCCAACAGCTTGAACCGCATCGGTATGAAAAACAATCCCTTTTTTCTTTATGACCTGTGATATTTCTTCGATCGGAAAAATCATACCGGTTTCGTTGTTTGCCCACATAATGCTAACAATAACGGTGTCATCGGTAAGGCTGTTGTAAAGATAATCGAGGTCAAGCATTCCCTTTCGGTCAACCGGAACAAATGTTACCCGGTAGCCCTTTTTTGAAAGATGCTCACATAAATTCTTTACGGCAGGATGTTCTACCCGTGAGGTTATAATATGTTTTTTATCGGGGATAGACGAGATTGCCGCATGAATAGCGGTACTGTCACTTTCGGTTCCGCAACTGGTAAACATGATTTCATCAGGTGATGCATTGATCAACGATGCGACTTTTGCGCGCGCTTCCTCGATCTTATGCGCTACGTTCCCGCCAAAGGAATGCATACTGGACGGGTTGCCGTAAAACTCACTTAAATATGGAAGCATCATTTCCAGTACCTCCGGGGCGACCCGTGTTGTTGCGTTATTATCCACATATATCG
>MAXL01000270.1 GCA_001751005.1 Desulfobacterales bacterium S5133MH16 | reverse complement strand
GGGACATCTCTTCATCTACCCTCAGAGCCACTAATTCTGTAGCCATGATATCTCGAACTTTCATAGTTCTCCTTGCAGGCCAAATGATTCTTGAATTTTGAAAGCACACTTACCTTTAACACTATCGCATACTATTGCTAAGGTATTGGACCGTTTGTGTCAATCACAATTTCGTGCAGTTTACGGATGGCTCTTCAGCATATTTCTGAAGCACGAGGCCCACATCCGACAGAGGGCCTTTAAAGTCCGGCTCCGGAATATGCAGGATTTGATCTTTGAGAAGATCTTCGCTGACATCCAACGTCACTCGCCAAGAATCTTTGCTGTCGTCGGTCAAATAGGTTTTTAATCCGGCCCTGGCCGCGATCATGTCATTAATCGGATCGTTGCCGACCATCAGGCAGGCTTGGGGCGGTTCATTGATTTTTCGGCAGATTTCCAGGTAATATTCTATCCGCGGTTTACAAAACGACATATTTTCAATATGGGTCACCAAATCGAAATGAAAATGATCCAACCCGGCCCAAGCCATGCGTTTCATCTGGACATTAAGAGGAAAGATGGGGTTACTGGCCAGCACCAGCTTTAAACCGGTCCGAACAATTTTATCAAGAGTTTCATGAAGATCATCCGGAAGTCTTATGTTTACCTTAATTTTATCATACTCGGTTTCGTAAAAATTCAAAAACCGGTTCCACAGCCTGTTTCGTCGGTCCGCAGATTGTTCGGCAAAGGCGTTCATAAAATATTCGACATTTATCATCTCACCGTTGTTCTGCAATAGTGCATGGGTTGCGCTTATCAGCCGCTTTCGGAAGATATCCGCAGGCATAAGATCCGCAAACCGGGTTTCTATCCTGCGAAAATATTCCTGGTAAAACCTGGCTTCGTCAAATAAAATCAGCGTATTGTCTAAGTCAAACAGAATTGCCTTCAACATGGTTTAAATTAAGTGTTACCCTATGGTTTAGGCGCTTACTTGTAAATTTTGTGCTTTTTGTGGCAAAAAAATCTAAACTTAAAAAAAGTGTGAAGTGATCTAAAGTGATCTAAAATGCCTAAAGTTGTGGAATTCTGCCAATTTTTATATGAATTGATGGAGCGAAGCGACACCTTAACTTTAGGCACTTCAAACTTTAGTTCACTTTAGTCACTTTTCCGGCTTGTCCTGGTTGGTTTAAGATAAAACAATGTATCATAATCAAAGCCGACTAATGAATCAATCTTTAATTCTAATAAAAATTTGACAGCCTCCTATTTTTTATGGTATTAAATTAGATAATATAATAGCAACTCATACTGTTTTCTAATTCACCGCGGTTTATTCGCCGTTACTACTATCCTTCACGTGATACTCTTGCTCGGCTTCTCCTGCTTTTCGAACTGTCAAGAATGAATCAACCGCAGCTTTTGACCGTTATTCATTATTTTCCAAACTTTTGGACATTGAGGATGATTATGAAAATAGGTTTCCTAAAAATGCCCATATCCTGCCCTAAAGGGGCGGTGTTACACCTCTTTAGGGGGAATTTCTTATGCATTGGCGCCTAATCCATTTTTATTTTTAAATTAACTTTTAACTCTATTATGATAACCACGGGATCTACACCGCATTTTCTTGCCGGTTCGGTGGTAATCTGGAGAGGAAGGAGGAGCCATGTATATCCAGCAATCAGATCTTTTTTGGGGTATGAACAGGGATTTCGTGAAGGAAGTTATGAATATAGCTGTAAAAGAATCTTATCAGAAAGGAGACTTTCTCTTTCGCGAGGGAGATCCCGCAGTCAATTTTTATATTCTTATCAAAGGACGGGTTAAACTGACTATCGGTGAGACCGGCCAGATGGTTTATACTGTGGATCGTTCCGGAGAGGCTTTTGGTTGGTCGAGTCTGCTCGAACGGGATGTTTATTCTGCATCGGGAGAATGTAAGCAAGAAACCATATTGCAAAAAATTGACAGCAGAGCATTGCTAAAGCTCGTTGAAGAAGACCCGGTGAATGGACTCATTTTCATAAAACGCCTGGCAGGGTTAATCGGAAATCGCTTGGTTTGGAGCTATAAAATGATTACATCTTCATCCCAGGCCGCGGTTTCCCTGACCGGAGGTTCAGGCCAGATCGAGATATCTGAAGCCGCTGCATAACTCTTGATTTTTGCTGACCGGCTCGCAACCGGATTAAATCAAGATGAGTATGGTTTTTTTGTTTTAAACAAGGCTTAATGCAATACGTCAATCGTGAATCTGTCTGCCCGGTGAAATGTTTACACCGTAAAACCTGAGTGTTTTTTGTGTTTATCCGGGACTGTTTCACCGGGGGGGCATCCTCGAGTTTCTGTCAGTTGGGGTAGAATTAGTCAAAGATGCAACCCATATTTCCTATTACTCACCGATATAACGAAAGGAGGCTACTATGGCAGTCAAAGTTTTAATCAAGAGAAAAATAAAAGACGGCAAACTGAATGAGGCCTCAAAACTCCTTATCAAAGCCCGGTACAATGCCATGGGCCAACAGGGTTATATTTCATCGGAAACATTGAGTGGCTGTGCTGATCAAAATAATGTGGTCGTAGTATCCATGTGGCAGAAAATAGAGAATTGGAACCAATGGGAAAAAAG
>MAXL01000269.1 GCA_001751005.1 Desulfobacterales bacterium S5133MH16 | reverse complement strand
TTGGTCGTCATTACCCGAGGCAGGAACCGTATGCGGTAGTTCCGCACGTACGGGTCTGTGCGGGGGGTGTCCCGTAAGGGGCATTCCTACCGTGTTTAATCAGGATAGATAGCTTATGCCACTTAACCTTAACCCCCGTTTATGATATCTGAAATATTATCGAATTTGGGGGTGGCAAGAAATGTCGGGTTTTGAAAAGCATAATTTTTGACAGATACTCTCATTTCTCAGCAGATTCCAGCACCGAGATACTTAATGGGATATCTTTCAAAAGATCAAGGCGTAATATTTACAGTTCTAATTTGATATCTATTGGTTTTCATAGATTTCATGTCATGGCAAGAAACTTCACGTTTTTGATTCGTTAAATTTTAGGTCGATTCCATTGCATATCACAAGTTTAATTGTTATAAAAAGATTCTCAATATACCAAAAGTTCGATGGCTGAAAAGCGGAACATAATATGTTGTATCCACCTTATTTTTTCCGAATTAGGAATATTAATACAATCCCACACTGTTTTTGATTTGAACAACTGAGCACTATCAAAGAGTGCGCACTCCTTCACCATTCAAGATTCATGCATGTATTATGGAATCCAGCGATATTACGGTATTGAGGTATTGAAACATTACGCTTGAAATAAAAGTTGGTGGCCCAATGAAAATCAAGAGGTTGGATCACTTGATTTTTGTCTTAAGTATGATCAGAATAGTGAACAGATCTATAGAAAGAAGGATTTGGTTGACTCAAATTTATCATTTCTGATAAAGTTAATTTGTTTTTCAAGGCGAGTTATTTATCGAAAAAATGAAAGAAAACATAAACTATGAGTCTCGGGAAAATTGAAAGAATACCAGGAAAGCATATCCTCATAAAAGCGCTTCTTGTTCTCTTGCAGACACTGGTTTTATTTAATCCCACCCTTTTTGCATCACAGGAGATACCGCCGAAAAATGTTCTTGTCCTAGCCTCTTACAAGCCGACTTCGCCTGTGGCCTACCAGTGGGATCTGGGTATTGGATCGGTCTTTCAATCGGGACCTTATCGTGGAATTAAAATGGATATCGAATACCTGGATCTGACGCGCTTTGAAGATGATCGCTACGTCCATATGCTGCTTGATGTGTACCGGTACAAGTATTCAAAATTAAAGCCCGATTTAATTATTACGGTGTATAATGCGGCCCTTGATTTTGTGCTGAGGTATGGGACAGACCTTTTTCCCGGGATTCCTGTGGTCTTTGCTGACGTTGAACGGCGCTTTATCGAAAGCCGGTCTTTAGGACCTCACATCACCGGTGTTTTTTCAGGCAACACGTATAAAGGGACGCTTGAACTGGCGCTCGATCTGCACCCTGACACCCGACGCGTGACGATTGTGGCAGGTGCAGGGACCATCGGCCGAGAATGGGCTAAAACCGCCCGGGAAGTGTTTCGAGGATATGAAAATCGGATCGAATTTGCCTATCTGACCGGACTCCCGATGAAACACATTCTGGAGAAGGTAGCGAATCTCCCTGGTCAAACGGTGGTTATATATCTGCCGGTGCTTATTGACGCCACCGGCAAAAAGTTTGTTGCACCTGAATCACTTTCACTCATTTCACAGGCATCTAAGGCTCCTGTTTACAGCTGCTGGGAATTATTGCTCGGCTACGGCATTGTCGGCGGCTATTTGAGCAGTTTCGAGGAACATGGAAAGACCGTCGCTGAACTGGGACTGCGCATTTTAAACGGGGAAAAGCCTTCGAACATACCTTTAATTAATGAATCTAAGTTTAAATACATGTTCGATTGGCAACAGCTCAAGCGCTGGTCTATCGCAGAAGACAGGCTGCCTCCGGGCAGTATTGTGGAGTTCAAAGAACTCACCTTCTGGGAAGAGCACAGAGGTCAGATTATCTCCACTGTTGCATTGATCTTCTTGCAGTTTATGCTGATTACAGCTCTGTTGTTCAACATTTTAAGACGCAATCGAGCAGAAAAAGAGCGTGATGAGCGGTTGCGGTTTGAAGGTTTTATCTCCCGACTCTCCTCGAAATTTATCAACCATTCCGCCGAAAGTATCGATTTGAAGATCGCGGATGCACTGTCCCGGATTGGAACGTTCTTGGCTGTTGATCGTGCTTTTCTGTTCAGGTTCAATTGGGACAAAACCGAATTCCGCATTTCACATCTCTGGGAGGCTGAGGATATCCCAAAGGATCAAGTCGTCAGAGGAGTGATCGTCAAGGAATTTTTTCCGTGGCTCTCCGGCAACTTGCTCGAGGGAAAGGATATTGTCGTCTCCGATGTGGAAAATCTGTCTTTTGAGGAGACGGCTCAAAAAGAATACGCGTATTGCCGGCAAATGGGAATCCGGTCATTTCTTATTCTTCCCATAAAGATAGAGAAAGCCCCACTGTGTGCCGTTGGTCTGGATTCTATAGGTGTCAAAAAAAATTGGTCAAAGAATGTTATCAACCGCTTACGCTTTGTGGGAGAAATTTGCGCAAATAGCATCGAACGGCAGCATTCGGAAGAAAAGTTAAAAGCAAGCGAGCTAAAGTATCGCACTGTGGCTGATTTTACCTATGACTGGGAGTATTGGACATATTTAGACGGCACCATGACATACGTATCTTCTTCGTGTGAGCGGATCAGTGGTTATCCCGCCCGGGATTTTTTAAACAACCCCTCGCTTTTCCGGGAAATTATCGTGCCGGAAGACAGGGAAATTTGGGATACGCATTATTGTGATTCCCGGAACAAGTTCAAAGGAAGAGAGATCCAGTTCCGCATACGCAAGCGGGATGGGGAAATTCGCTGGATCGAACACGCTTGCCAACCCGTATCCGACGATCAAGGCAACCCTTCGGGTTTTCGCGCCAGTAACCGTGATGTAACCAAGAGAAAGCACTACGAAATGGAAACACTCCGACTCCAATCCGAATTGGCACACGTTGACAGGGTTTCCACAATCGGCACCTTGACCTCCGCCCTGGCTCACGAAATTAATCAACCTCTTACAGCGATGAGAAGTTATGCGCAAGCGGGTCTCCGTTTCCTGGATGCTGACCAACCTGATTACGATAACTTGCGAAAAGCACTGAAAGGTATCGTTGCGGATAACAAAAGGGCATCATCCGTGATTAACCATCTCCGGTCGTTGGTGAAAAAAGAGAAACATAGCGCAGAAGCGTTTGATGTTAATTCGATGATTGAAAGGGTAATATTTCTAATCAACAGCGAGATCGTTTTGCGAAACGCTAAAGTCAAATTGAATCTGCATCAGAATGCTCCGGCATTTCACGGCGATTCGGTTCAGATACAGCAGGTGATCATCAACTTGTTGACCAATGCTTTGGATGCAATCGAAAATCAACCAGTGGAGTCTCGACATATTACCCTATCCACCAAAGCTGAAAAGGCAGGCGTTGTCATCGTTTCGATCTCCGATTCAGGAGGGGGAATCAATCCGGATAAAATGGAGGAAATTTTCAATCCGTTTTATACGACGAAACCCCAGGGATTAGGGCTGGGGCTCGCCATGTGCCGGTCGATCATTGAAGCCCACGGCGGACAGCTTCGATGTGAGAACAACCCGGATGGGGGTGCAACGTTTTCGTTCACATTACCGACGAATTCCAAATCACAATGATAATGGTTTAGGTTTCAGGTTTTAATCCAATTATCTCGGCAATTGCTAATCTCATTCCTGAAACCTGAAACCCAAAACGCGACACATGTATTCTTTGATGAACTCGTAAAAAGTCCGATTTAGACGGTTTCGTAAAAAGTTCAAATTCAAGGCGTGCAAATTTTGTAATTATGAGGCGTACTTATCGTACGTTGAATGATTACGAAATGCAGCACAACGCAGAAGTTGG
>MAXL01000268.1 GCA_001751005.1 Desulfobacterales bacterium S5133MH16 | reverse complement strand
ATTTTTGATACCATCCCTTTTCCTGCGCTTATTCTTTCAACGGAAAAGATCATTATCTCTGCGAATAATGCCTTTTTGAAAAAAAAGAACACCGATTTGGACAGGGTCGTCGGCAAAACATGTCACCATGTTTTTTATCAGATGGACATACCTTGTTCCGCTGTTATCTGTCCATTTTCAAAAGTGATCGCCGAAAAGAAAGTACACTCCACCTTTAGACGAATGGAACCCGAAGGGAACGAGGAAGTTTGGGTAGACCGAATGTTTTCCCCGATACTGGACGAAAACGGGAATGTCAAATTCATCATGGAGTGTGTCCGCGATGTCACCCGGATGATTTCTTTGGAAAAAAGGTCAATCCATATGAGACAGTTCCTGGATAAGGTCATCCAAAGCTCTCACAATGCCATTGTCGCTGCAGACATGAAGGGAAATATTTTGTTAATGAATCAGGCGGCTGAAAATTTATTCGGCTTTTCCATGGAAGAAGCCATTCAAACAAAAAACGCAGAGAGTTTATATCCCCCCGGCAAAGCAAAAGAGATCATGAAAAATTTAAAAAGCGAACGTTTTGGTGGTAAGGGAAAATTGTTTGCCTCCCGAGTGGATATCATTAACGCACAAGGTGAAATCGTTCCCGCTGAAGTAGCGGGCGCCATTATATATGAGGGTGAAGAAGAAGTGGCGACAACGGGGATTTTTTATGATCTCAGGGGAAAAATTGCAGCGGAAAAGAAACTAAATGAGGTGTTAATCCAAGTTGCTCAATCGGAAAAAATGGCATCCCTGGGTCAACTGGCGGCAGGCGTTGCCCATGAAATCAATAACCCCTTGACCGGAATCCTTCTTTATTCAAACCTGGCGCTGGAACGTCTGGATGAAAAAGACCTTGTTCGGAAATACTTGGAATCGGTGCTCGATGATACCGGCCGGTGCAGGGATATTGTAAAAAGCCTTTTGGCATACAGCCGGCAGGATAATCCGACCAAAGAAATATTTCAAGTCAATTCGCTGGTGGAATATAGCTTGAACCTTATGCGGGATCAGGAACTTTTTTCGAATATAAAGCTCATTAAAGAAATGTCCGAGGATATGATACTGATTCATGCAGATAAAAATCAGCTCAGTCAGGTCATGATAAATCTGATAATGAATGCCATCGACGCCATGGAAAGGAAAGGGTCCCTTACCTTTCGGACCTATCGGAATAAACCCGACAAAAAGGCATACATAGAAGTGTCGGACACCGGATGCGGTATTCCCGAAGATAGTTTGTCAAAGGTATTTGATCCTTTTTTTACCACAAAAGAGACCGGCAAGGGTACCGGACTTGGCCTGAGTACTTCCTATGGAATTGTAGAAGAAAATGGCGGCCATATTTCAATTAAGGGAATGAGTTCCAAGGGAACCACGTTCTTGATAGAACTTCCACTATATGTTCCTGATGAACAAATCACGGTTTCATAGTGTAACCTAGGTTGAGCGGTTCAACGTTCACGGTTCCCGGTTCAATAACCCCAAACGGCTGTACCAGAAGGAATACGCGTTAATTGGGGCAAATGTGCTCTCCCACCTAATGGGTAAAGAGACTGATTTTGTCATATGCTATAAAGTTTACGATATCCGTGTATGATAACCTTTGAACCTTGAACCCGGAACCGCTCATTTTTTTATGTAAACCACGAAAGGGTTAAAAAACATGACGGAAAAACAATCTTCGAAAATTTCATTTAAGCCCAAAATCCTTGTAATCGATGACGAAAAGGTGATTCGAGAGGGCTCCCGTGAAGTATTGGCCCCGGAGGGGTTTGAGGTTGTACTGGCCGAGAATGGAGAGCAGGGGCTGAAAATGATCGAGAAAGCGCATTTTGATGTCATCCTGCTGGACCTGATGATGCCGGGCTTATCGGGTTTCGACGTTTTGTCACATGTTAAAGCACGCCACCCGGACACCTCGATTATTGTCATCACCGGTTATGCCACGATCGAAAATTCGATTGAAGCCATGAAAAAAGGCGCCTTTGATTTTATTCCAAAACCATTTTCTCCGGATCAACTCAGAGTGGTGGTCTCTAAAGCCATTGAACACACCAGCGCGCTTAAAGACATCGCCAACGAAAAATCCAGAATGCGTGTGCTCATTAATCTTTTGGCCAATGGGGTCATGGTTACGGATGCCGAAAAAAAGGTGGTGCTGGCCAACCCGGCCTTCATGAAGATAATGGGCTTTCAGGGCGATGATATCATCGGTCGGTCGTTTACGGTGCTGATTAAAAATGAACAACTTCAACAAATGATTGAGAGTGCCCTTTCCACGACCGCAGATGTCCTCACCGAACTGACCGAAGAGCTGGACATCGGAGGGGACGGAGAAGATAAAAAGGCCACATATGTTGTTAAATGCCGCCCTATCAGGGACAGGGTCGGCCGGAATCTGGGAACCATTACCGTTTTAAGTGATATCACCTACTTAAAGGAAATAAATCAGCGCAAGTCTGACTTCGTGTCAATGGTTGCACATGAAATCCGAAGCCCCAT
>MAXL01000267.1 GCA_001751005.1 Desulfobacterales bacterium S5133MH16 | reverse complement strand
CTACTAGTAACTACTAAGGTTGTGAGGTTCAGGGTTCACAGTTCACGGTTGGGTGTATCATGAGTGGCATGACGAGTTCAGATAATTCATGGTTTATCAGTTTAACAGCTATCAACTCATATGTTTAACCCTGAACCGTGAACCCCGGAACTTTGAACCTGAGTAGTTTGATCTATTTCGGTGTATATCTTTGTGCTAAAGGATATCGCCTGCCGTAACCGAATGCCTTTGATGTCACTTTAAGACCTGGAGCTGCCTGATGTCTTTTGTATTCATTCCTGTCAACCCTTGATATAGCATCCTCAACCAGATCCCTGGCGAATCCAATCTTTATTAGTTCGTCAGCACTTTTAAAATCTTCGATATATCCTTTTAATATGAAATCTAAAATATCATACGGCGGCAGGTCGTCCTGGTCTGTCTGGCCGGGTTTGAGTTCTGCAGAAGGTGCTTTTGTAATAATTCTGGATGGGATATATTCTTTTTCAGCATTTATAAAACGGGCAAGGTCATAAACTACTGTCTTGGGAACATCGGAAATTACTGCCAACCCTCCGTTCATGTCGCCATAAAGGGTGCAATACCCGACTGCAAGTTCGGATTTGTTGCCGGTGGAAAGAAGAATACTGCCTTCCCTGTTGGACATGGCCATTAAAATAGTGCCTCTGATTCTTGCCTGTATATTCTGCTCAACGATGCCAGGCTCATTTTTTTTGAAAGAAGGTGAAGTATATTTCAAAAACTCTTTAAACATACCGTCAATCGGAATTGTTTCAATCGTGATTCCAAGGTTTTCTGCAAATCTCTTGGTATCTTCATAATTATCCTTAGAAGTATATTGTGACGGCATAAAAACTGTTGAAACATTTTCTTTTCCCAAAGCCATGGTTGCAACATACGTTGTTAATGCCGAATCTATTCCTCCGCTTAAACCAACGACAACTTTTTGAAAACCGCATTTTGTCACATAGTCGTGTGTTCCCATAATAAGAGCTTTTAATACGGATTCCGTATCCAGGCCTGCAACTGCATGAAGGTTCTTTTCATCAGGCTCAGACCTTTTTAAATCAAATACTACAAGGTCTTCTTCGAAGTCTTTTGCACGGACAGTCATCTTACCTTCTCGATTAAAAGCAGCGCTTATACCATCGAACAGGACGCTGTCATTTCCTCCAACCTGGTTTGCAAAGACCAGAGGAACATCATATTTTTTCGCAATAGACCCCAGCATATCCCATCTGAACTCTCTTTTGCCGACATGAAAAGGAGATGCTGATATATTTATAATCAGATCAGCGCCATCTTCTATCATCAATAATACAGGATTTAAGTGATACACTCTTTTATTTATTGAATCCTTATCATTCCAGACATCTTCGCAAATTGTCAGCCCTATCCTGTGTTCCTTGTATGGAAAACTTACGACTTCTGCGCCTGGTTCAAAATAACGCCTTTCGTCAAATACGTCATAAGTCGGCAGGAGACGCTTATTAACCTTGTGCAGGATTTTGCCGTTTTCAAAAAGAACGGCAGAGTTAAAAAGCCTGTTTCCTTCGTCATCAGGGTTTTTATCAACAAAACCGCAAATAACGCCTATGCCGTCTATTGAGGATACAAGGTCGTTTAAATATGCTATGTTTGTGTCAACAAAATCATCTTTTTCAAGAAGATCCCTGGGAGGATATCCTGAAACAGTAAGTTCGGAAAAGACGACGAGGTCACATGAAAGTGTCCTTGCTTTGTCCGCATAGTATTTTATCCTGCGGGAATTATGTTCAAAATCACCGATTATCGGGTTAATTTGTGCTATTGCTATTTTCATGGCATACTTTAATTGTATTCGTTCACGGGTTCAGAGTGCGGGATTCAAGGGTTTTAAAACGGAGACGTTTATACTGTTTGCCATAAATTTTCATGCTCCATGGCGCACAACGAAGTATGAAACAAAAATGGCTGCTCATTTCTAGTGAATGATCTCCTGAGGTTCGTCCGGGGAGCCACCTATTCGCCGGTACAGCCCTTAACAAATAATTTCAACTCTCCGCAGCCGCCCCCTATCTTTTGTGTAAGATCCTTACAGGCAGAGACGATCATCGCTGCCGTGGGAATCTGTCTACCGGGGCTGGCTCATATCTTATATGAGCGAGATAGCTGCCGTACGCCGGTTCCTATATTTTATTGTTAAGGGCTGTACCGGCGAATAGGCGGCTTCCCGGACGAACAGAGCTAAGATTGAAAAACCGCAACCCTGAACGGTGAACCTTGAACCTGTGAACGGCTGCTGCTTATTTAATCATATTTAAGCACAGTCGGATTTGTTTGCCCATTTCAGCAGCAGATTTAAATCGCTTTTTTATACTTTTTGTCAGCGACTTATTGAGAATTGGTTCCAGGCAGGATGGAAGATTCGATTTAATTTCCAACAATGGTTTGTAGGAAACATTTGAAATGGCGTACATAAGATTTGTAAGGTTATCGCCTTTAAAAGGCTTTTCCCCGGTCAACAACTCATAAAGAACTACACCGAGAGAAAAAAGATCACTGCGGCCATCCACATTTGCTCCTGCAATCTGTTCAGGTGACATGTAATTGGGAGTACCAAGAATGACCCCTGTCTGGGTTTTTGAAGCAGTCATAACACGGGCAATGCCAAAATCAGCCACCTTTACCCTGTTGTTTTGCAAAAGGATAATGTTGTCAGGTTTTATATCTCTATGCACAACTCCATTGCGGTGTGCATAATTCAGGGCTTCGGCCACTGACAAAACAATTTTTAGTACTTGTTTAGGCCGGAGTAATTTATTTTTACTGCAATATTGGGACAGATCCTTTCCTTTGAGAAACTCCATGGCCATGTAAGCCATATCATATTCTTCCCCAACATCAAAGATGGTAACTATTTTTGTATGAGAAAGCTTTCCTGCAGCCTCTGCCTCACGAAAAAATCGCGTTTTAACTTCGGCCAGTTTGTCGGGATCCACATCCGCGTATTTTAAGGTTTTAGTAGACACTTCTCTGTTGATTTTAGGATCCT
>MAXL01000266.1 GCA_001751005.1 Desulfobacterales bacterium S5133MH16 | reverse complement strand
CATTCAACGTACGATAAGTACGCCTCATGATTACAAAATTTGCACGCCTTGAATTTGAACTTTTTACGAAACCGTCTAAATCGGACTTTTTACGAAAATGTTAATATTACGCATTATCAGATTACTGCTTTTACAGGCACATCCGGATCATCTATTCCACATATAGTCTCTGTCCCGGATAAATCTTATTTCTGGGCGTTAATCGGTTAATTCGCATAAATCGTTCAAGGGGCATTTTATGAAACTGAGCGATTTGAAAAGGACTGTCACCGGGTTTAACCAGATATGTTTTTAAGTATTCACCCGCGGGTTTATCATCCTTGCGCTTGCGGATCTTTAAAACCTGCCCGATGTGGAGATTTGTTGTGGACAGATTATTTAGTTCCTGAATCTTTTTGGTTGTTGTACCGTATCGTTTGGCAATAATCCAAAGTGAATCACCACTTTTTACAACATGGCTCGATGCGTGTCTATGTTCGATTCCTGTGTATTTTTTGGATCTGTAAACAATTGTGCTCTTTCTTGGTATTTTGAGTTTTTTGCCTGCAACAATAAAGCTTGAGCTGCGCAAATTATTTGCGCGCATAATGCTTCTCACGCTGCAACGATATCGTCTGGAAATAGTAGAAAGGCTTTCACCGGGTCTGACCCGGTGATATACGTAAGCGCGCTGGGGAGGATGTGAAACCGGTATTTCATCCAGTTTTGCCAGAAGAATTTGGCCTTTATCGGGTGGGACCCTGAGCGGATAGTTATCTTGGGGAAGTATCCTGTAGCGGAGTTCGGGATTAAGTTTTATGAGTGTTTGTTCAGTTACTCCAATTGTTTTGGCAACATTTCTAAGATGGACCTGCTTTGATACGGTTATTATTTCATATTCTAACGGCTTGTCCACAGGCACGGAATCGAGTCCGTATCTTTCCAAGTTTTTGACGATATGAAGGGTCGCCATAAATCTGGGGACATATCTTGCGGTTTCCGAGGGGAGACGTTCGTATAGATCCCAGAAATTGTCGAGGTAATTTATATTCTGAGTCCTTATTACTCTGAGTACCCGTCCCTCCCCGCAATTGTATGCGGCCAGAACGGTTGTCCAATCGCCGAAGATGTGATGCAATTCTGATAGATATTCAATGGCGGCTTTGGTAGATTTCACCGGATCGAGCCGCCCATCGATGTATTTGTTACGTTTAAGACCGAATTTGTATCCTGTTGAGGGGATAAACTGCCAGAGGCCGAGCGCCCTGGCTCTTGAAAGCGCATTTACCTTGAATCCGCTTTCAATAAGCGGGAGCCATGACAATTCAACCGGAAGGCCGGCTTTTTTAAGGGCAGGAACAATTTGTGGTCGATATTTTCCGGAACGTTTGTATGCTTCAATGAAAAACTTTTTTTCGCCTTTTTTGGTAAAGCGGTCAATTTCATTCTGAATGTGTTTGTTCATCACCATGGGTATGGCGTTATGATTACCGTTTACAACGATATTTCGGGATGCGTAAATTTCAAGAATGCGTTTCGAGATCAAATACCGCAAATCTTCTTTTTGCTGTATAAGCTCGGCGGTGTCATCGGTATCGATCTTCAGGATTAAAGAGTAGGCATGATCCAGTGCTTCAAGGGCGTTTTCAAGCTCTCCTTTCTGCCAGAAATCCTGAGATGCTTCGCAAAAATCGAGGGCTTCATCAAACATGGGTTGTATTTTTTTTTCGGGGAGAGAATTTTCGGCTGTTTTATTCGTATCTTTTTTATTGTGTATTGAGGTTTGAGCTTCGATAGTGTTTTCGGCAGGGAGATTGTCAACCTGTGACGGTTTTTGCTCTTTAGGGTTGACCTTTTCAATACGTTCATTAGAATCGGCGTCACCGGTCCGGGCCGGTAAAAAATCCGCGTCTTGTGAAAGCGGGGTGTTATGCAGAGTTTGTATGCATCCGCATAAGAGAAACAACAGAAAAACCGGCAGAAAAAGAATTCGTAATTTTATCAAATCAGATTCCTTGAGTTATTTCATTTGATGATAACGGAAACAACGCCTAAGATGTATCAATTTGCTTTTCTTATGGCTTGATCTCCGATTACACGAAAATAAGCACCCTTGTCAAGGGTTTATGTTATTGAAAAAGTCCAACAATCTCTATAAAGAGGCATCAATCGATACATTTTTCGATTGGTTTTGTGATATTTTATAACACTTTTTGTTTTTAAAAATACTGTCATTGGTTTTTAATCGATTTGTTTCATTGAACCAAAGGGATGCCATGTCTTTGTCAATGCAAATAATGCAAATCGTATGCCAAAATAGGGAGAAGAAGGTTGGAACTAGAAACCAAGTAATATCAAAAAGATATAGAACGATATTATTTTTAGATGTGTTGCTTGCTATCGTATGAATTGCCAATATTCAGTTTATTTTTGACAAAGCGCGGCAAAAATATATATAAAACGCGGCCCGGATTCTTATTTGCGTTAGGACAAATAAGGTTGAAAATGATAAAAATAGGCGATATTTTAAAGAAATTAAAGAAAATATCTTGATATTTGGCTATATTTATTATTAATCAATTAAAATAGGGGTTGATATTTATTATAGATATAAGTAGAAGAAAGGTTTTATCGAGAGATCGCTTTTTATGTTGTATTTAAGATATTCAAAAAATAGAAAGATTGAAGATGTGTGGCCAGAGTAGCTCAGTTGGTAGAGCGCCTCACTTGTAATGAGGATGTCGCGGGTTCAACTCCTGTCTCTGGCTCCATGTGTGAGAATACCTTTCGGGTGGGGTTCCCGAGTGGTCAAAGGGAACAGACTGTAAATCTGTCGGCGAAGCCTTCGGAGGTTCAAATCCTCCCCCCACCACCAACCTCAAAGTAAGTCGTATGTAGGAGATTTCGGTTTGTATATCGGGATCGATAATTACTACATGGCTTCCTGCATGACTCTTACTGCGCTTTTTGAGGGGAATTGATGTCTCTTAATAATGGTTTTTTATGGGGCAATAATCAGCGTAAAATGTGCGGGAGTAGCTCAGCTGGTAGAGCTTCAGCCTTCCAAGCTGGATGTCGCGAGTTCGAATCTCGTCTCCCGCTCCAGACCGCAAACTGGCGGCAGTAACCCTGATAAGCCGGCCTGTGACTCGGAGAGAACAAATACGGGTTAATAAAAAGATCGCCCACGTAGCTCAGTCGGTAGAGCGCTTCCTTGGTAAGGAAGAGGTTCACCGGTTCAATCCCGGTCGTGGGCTCCATTATTTTTTCAGGAAGCAGCGTCTATCTGATGGGAGAACTTCTTCCAAAAGCTCAAAGTTGCTCGCAAAAAACTTTTTACGAATGCGTCAAAATTGATACGAAAAAGATAATTTTCAAAAAATCCAGGGGAGGACAAAAAGATGGGGAAGGAAAAGTTTGAGAGGACCAAGCCGCATGTAAATGTGGGTACGATAGGCCATATCGATCATGGCAAGACGACCTTG
>MAXL01000265.1 GCA_001751005.1 Desulfobacterales bacterium S5133MH16 | reverse complement strand
CAATGGGATAATTTAGCGACGAATTGTTCTTAATAACTCTGGCGCGGCTCGGGCTTACGGGTGCTTAAGCACAAGTTTCAGTCGGTTGGAAAGAGATATACGCCGTCGTGGAGCGTTCTCCCTGTATTGGGATTCAAATGCGTTCGCCCTGTCGAATTAAGGTTAGTATATTGTATAAGCTGAAAAAATGTGATAACCTTGAACAAATAACAAAATCCTTCGTGTCTTTGTGCCTTGGTGGCAAATATTTCTTGGTTCCGGCTCGTCCGGGGTAGGAGGGCTTAATGAAAAAAATTACACTATTTCTTGTTGTGCTCACAATTGTCTTGTTCGCAACCCTCTCTTTTAAAAACATTTGCAGGGCGGCAGAAGTTACGAAAATTAACGAATCAAAAGGGCAGATTTCTATCAATGAAGGAAAGGATGCCGGATTTATATTTGACGCCAAAGTGTGCTTTTCTTCATCTTCTAGCGAAGAACTTATCTGTGGCAAGGTTCTGAGAACTACAGCATCTTACGCTATTGTTAAAATAAAAAATAGAAGAGAAACAAAAAAAATTGATATTGGAGCAGAAGCAGTGCTTTGTGTCGGGAATGAAGATGAAGAGTGAAATGTTCATTTTCAGACCATCCATATGGGAAAATCGGGATAGAATTTGCAAGACGTTTAATGAGTTCCTTTAATAAACCCTTTGAGATGCCTGAAATAATGATCCGTATATTGCATATTTAATACCCAAAGATTATATCGTTTCTCATAAGGTATGGAATGGTTTTCGGCATATTCAACAGGATAAACAAGTACCGGTATTTCATCCTGCTCAAATTTTGTAGAGAGTTCAGAAACCATTAAATGGAAAATTTCCTTGGTAAAATCATCCGAATCAACAACCATAACCTGAATAGTACTGGTCAGATCAGCAAGGTTTAGACCGATATCTGAAATATTTATCATAACGACTGCTTTGAGTCTGCCGTCTTTTTTCAATGAAACAAGCTGTCGTTCCCTTTTTAAACCCAGTTTTTGATATTCTTTTGAGAGTTCATCAAGATTCTCCGAACTCTGTTCGAGTTCAAGAGCATTCAACATAAGACCACCTGACCAATGCTCATAAAAATTTTTCAGCTCCAACAGATCTTCAGGCTGGGTTTTCATTAATCTCCAAGGCTCCGACAACTTCAATTCTTTATTAAATATTTTCTGATAATGAAAATAGGCCAAGGTATCGAGTGAGCAACCTTTTGGATCTTTTGTGTTTCCGGTTACACCTCCAAATACACGGTTAGGAAATTTATTTTCAGGCCTGAAATAACAAAAAACAAAATTCATTTGGATAGAACCAAGTCTATGGGAATCATTTATAAACCGGCCGACTTGATCCAGCACAGCCACGCCGGCCCTGCGTGAAACTAAGCGATCGGCAGCATGATGATGGATCAACCATGAATTTTCATAAAAACGAACCATGGCCATATGGCCGAGAATACGACCTTTATCTTGATAAATAAAATGCCTGGCTATTTTGGCATTTTGGGTGTAGAGCTTTTTATAAGTCTCTTTAATTTTATCCTTATTTGCCTCAAGAAACGCATATTTCTTGGGATAAATAAAACCGGATTTAAAAAAGAAATTCCATAGGTCATCCAGATCTATGATGTTGCAAATGTAAGAACTCCTGTTTTTTGCCTGATGGAGCAACGCCGAAAGTCTGCCGTGGTCTTCCATATCCATGTCGAGTAAAGCCAGACCGCATTTCGCCCAATCGTTTCCTTTTTCTTCACACATAATTTTTTTATAAACAACCTGGGCTTTGCATTTTATGTTAAAGCTGGTAGCAAAGCAAATTTCCAGTTCCGGTATGATCAGGCCCGGAAAAAGAATCGCATTATATGCATCCTCTTCCACCGAAAAACCGGAGCCTGAAAGATCAAACACTTTAAGATCATTGGTTTTTTGTGTAAAAGGGTGCCTGAAGATAATATTGGGTGACGGGACCAGTTCCTGGCGCGTACTCCGGAATTCTTTTTGTTTAAACCTTCGAATCTGATGGCTTAACGGCTCAATAACATACTCTCTCTTTTTCTGACCAAAGTTCTGCTTTATTATCCTGCATTCTCCTGAATATAGGGTTTCATGTTCGTTGGAAAAGATCAGATTTACCGGGGATTCCGAATCAACCCATTGGAATGTCTGGGGAGGTACCGCCGTTATTTCAATACGAAAGGAAACCGTGTTGAAATCAATAAGGTCACCATTAAAAAGCACACTGTTTTGAATCAACTGAGCCGTTATGCCTTTACAAGAATGCCTTCTCAGTTTCCGGAAGTCTACTTCATAACAGATTTCCGGAAGAATCAGACTGATCTCTTTCTCTGTTATGCGGATATCATCTGATTTTACCAATAAAAGCTTTTGACCAGAGGGAACGAGAACGTCCTTGAATTTATAAGAGGCCAACTCTTGTTGAGGTTTGTCGGCCTCTGCCCAAACACACTCTAACTTATCCCCGAGGCAAGGAAGCGGGTTTGCTTTGCGGGAAATAATCTGGTCATATTTGACATGTTTGAAATTTATAAGAATGGAACCATCTTGGAAATTAATATAATTCAGCAAATTGATCAGATCTTTTTTTCGAAGCTCTTTTCCTTTTCTGAGGTAATCGTTTTCTGTGCCTTCTTCGGTCAATCGAGAAAATTTGTCCTCGTTCTCCATTATTCCAGCACGCCCTTATGCGTTTACGATCTCGTAAAAAGTCAAAAAATGACTTTTTACAAACGGTTTAAGTTTTAGGTGTAAAGTTCTAAGTGTCTCTTAAAACATACACTATAATTACCAGAACCTAAGTCTTAAAACCTAAAAGGTGATGAATTCGAATTTTTACTAATTTATCATATTTATATAAAAATCTGTTCTTTGATTTAAGAGCATAACAAACCATATGTTGTATGTCAATCATCAAAAAACAACTACATATAGTACTGCTGTGGTACCTGTTGGCTCGAAAACATTTCGCCCGGATTGATTACCAAATTACGAACTTGATTCGCTCTTTTTTTTGTAAAGAATTCATGCCCAAAGAACCGGCTTTTTATGCCGAAACAAAAATGGCTGAAATTCTTCATGAGAAATTCGGAATAGCGGATAGCGGTCCATGAAAATGCGTGGTTTCCGGTACGTATTCGCTGATACTGGCATCTTATCATATAAGCAAAAGCCATGCCCAACTCTATAATTATTTAATAATATATATTACAGACGGTTGTAAGAATATTACAGGGAACATTCAAACAAATTGTGTAATGAATTACATTATAAATATGTAACTAATTACACAATTTGTCTTGAACAACATCTAATTAAACTTTTTTTGTAATTGACTAAATGACCAATTTAAGTAAAATAACTAACTTGTCAGGTCGAACAGATCTTAGCGGGTTCGAATCACCAGAGTCAGGATTCAGATATGAATGAAATATATGAGAAAAAATTTATAGATATTGCGATCTTGGATAATATAATAGAGGCGCAACTTATTGAGTCAATCTTGAAGGAACAAAACATACCACACCTGATTCACTCATTTCATGATACGGCTTACGATGGATTGTTTCAGGTTCAAATGGGATGGGGGAAACTTTGTGCACCCCTTTCAAATAAAAACGAAATCCTTGAGATATTAAATGATGTCAGATCTATAAATTTTGATAACCAGGAATGAGAAATTGGCAAAAAGTCCATTATTCTCGCCGTGAACGCTTATCAAAAGGAGGTTAAACCATGACTGGAAATAGAACCGTTACGTCAAAGGATTTTGAAGAAGCGCTCAAAATAGGCCGTCCGCCTGATGTAAAAAAGCTTTTTCCTAATTCAAAGGCACTGATCGTTAGTGGAAAGTTCATAGACCGGGCCATGCTAACCAAGGGTAAAGCCATCGCCATGGCTGCCAACGGTCGAAACAACTTTGTGATTCGAGGCGCTCTTCAGGCCGCTCAGAGAGCCAATGCCGCCATCATCATAGAAATCGCCAGGTCCGAAGGTGGCGCCAATCCTTATTGTGCAGTCAATTACTGGAATATTTCCCGGCAGGTTGATGCACTCTGCAACGAGTTGGGTGTTACTATTCCGGTGGCAATACACGCCGACCATTATGGGATCAAGAAAGAACAGGATATAAATGGGGCCAAGATCGAGATACCCACGCTGTTTGAGGCCGGAATGACTTCCATTGCCATAGATGCATCCCATCTCCCCGACGACAAAAACCTGCTTGCCAACCTGGAACTGAACCCTTTTGTTCCTGAATGGGCCGGTCTTGAAACCGAAGTAGGGGAAATCAAGGGGAAAGAAGGGCTTTCAACTAAAGAAGAAGCCCTGTTTCTGATTCAGGGTCTGAACGCCCATGATATTTTTCCGGACTGGATCGCCTTAAACAACGGAACAACCCACGGCATTGAGGCAAGCGGTCAGGGGATACAAGTCGATTTAACCACTGAAATCCACCAGGCGCTGGCAAAATATCAGATTTCCGGAGCCCAGCACGGAACATCCGGAAACGACTCCGATAGACTAAGAGAAATAGCGGCGAATACCAGAACCACCAAAGCCAATGTTGCCACGGCCCTTCAGATGATCTCCTGGGGTCTGGAGGTCAATGACTATGGAAATGCTATCCTTGATAACAGCGGCAACTTTATCAAGCTTAAGGACCAAGGCGCCACCGATGAGATGTGGGCGGAAATGGTCGCTTACGCACAGTCTCATGAGCTTAAGGGGGGAAACTACAAAAAACTCAACCTACCGTTTGAAAATAAACTTCTGGGACAGTCCGAAACAATCCGGACAAGGATGGTTAAACGGGTTGAAGCGTTTGTTTATAACATGCTTGTAAATGTTTTTAATGCTCAAGATTCAGCTCCTCTTGCCATCGAGGCCATCCTTGAGACCGGCACCTATGACCCGGGACCCAAGGCCGCCAGAATCGAGGATCCTGCTGAATGGACGCCGGAAAAAATTATCCAGCGGGCAGCCACCATTGAATCTGAAAAGGGACCGGAGGGGGATTTCGACGATTAGGGTTCGCGAAGAAATAAATTTACATTTTCAGGAGTTGAGGCGCCCGCATGGCAAGACGCGAGGAGGGCGAATAGCTGGCTATTTAACCGACGAGCAACGCAGTCAGGCGGGATGGATCGGCGCATTAAAATGTGAAGTTATTTTTGAGCAAACCCTTAGCCCGAATTTCTCATAATGATGCGGAAAAAAACGTTTTGTCCTTATTGCGGCACACGACTCACAGAAAAGATCTATGAAGGCAGTCTCCGACTTTTCTGTGAGAACTGTGATGAACCGATTTATGAAAACCCCATACCTGCCACCTGTCTTGTTGTAGTGGACAACAAGAACAGGGTTCTTCTCGTAAAACGAAGTGTAGAGCCTAAAAAAGGATTCTGGTGTCTTCCGGGTGGGTTCATGGAGCTTGGTGAATCCCCTGAAAAGGCAGCGTTAAGAGAACTTAAAGAAGAAACAGGGCTTTCGGGCCGGATTGAGATACTCCTCGGTGTGTCCTCAAATCCAAGTGCCCTGTACCACACGGTCCTCATGGTCGGCTATCTTATTAGACAGTATAACGGCACTCTTATCGCCGGCGATGATGCGGATGATGCGGCTTATTTTCATTATACCGAACTACCGGAAATACCCTTTGAAAGCCACGCAAGATTCATCAGAATGTATTACGCCTCTTATGAGTCTGTTGATTAATGAGGATTTTCGTTCAAGATCAAGGCATGCGAAAAAAATGACCACCCCAGTACGATCTGCCGGACCTACGGGGCAGGCAGGTATATATTTGATATTCCGAGGATTATTTTTTGAGCATAACGCAGAGATTGTGCGAAAAGACCATTAATCAACAGACTCTCTTATGCGGCTTGGTTTCCTCTACCCCAAATTTGATGAACTCGTAAAAAGTCCGATTTAGACGGTTTCGTAAAAAGTTCAAATTCAAGGCGTGCAAATTTTGTAATCATGAGGCGTACTTATCGTACGT
>MAXL01000264.1 GCA_001751005.1 Desulfobacterales bacterium S5133MH16 | reverse complement strand
GGCCTTATCCAGGGCAGGGTCCTCGATATGGATGCCATTTTCGATCCCCATGGCATAACAACGCCGGATGACATCGGTGTTGTCACCGCCGCCGACACTCACCAGGGTAGTTTCCGCATTGTTATTTTCCTTAAGTTGGACAGAGGCTTCCACCGCACTTTCATCCCAGGCATTGATCACGTATTGCAGTCCGTCTTCAACAAGAGCACCATCCTTCACATGCATATTCAATTCCACATCAACTACTTTTTTCACTGTGGTGAGAATTTTCAAATTTTCCTCCTGTTTATTTTTTATATTCGGTTGTTGGCCGGTTTTATTTTCTCATGATGCGGTTTTCACCGCAAACTATTAATAATTCAGATTCGTCAAAAGCACAGGCCAGTGTCATGTTAAGGGTCTGACCCATTTCGACGGCAAGGGCGGTCGGTCTTGATTTACTGATCATCATCGGCAAATGCGCCCTGGCAGCTTTTTGAACCAATTCATAACTTATCCTTGAAGATAGAACCAGGAGGCTGGCTTTAAACAGTTTCCGGTCCATAAATGCTTTCCCGATTGCCTTGTCAAGCGCATTATGCCGGCCAACATCCTCGGCAAAAGAGACCATTTCCAATTGATCGTCAAATATCAATGCAGCATGTGATCCTCTTGTTCTCGGATAGTAATGCTGTTTTTCGTATAGATTGTTGATACAATCAAAAATACGGGTAATTTCAACCTCAAAACCGTTTTCCGCCGGAGTTAATATCTGATAAAGGTCCTTGATCAGCTCCTTACCGCAAATACCGCAACTGGTTTGGCTGACAAAGCTCCGCCTCTCAAGAAGATCAGGGATCTTTTCACGCCTCTCAGGCTTCAGCCGAATATCAATAACATTCGGATCCAGATCTTTACAATATCCGATGGTCATGAAGTCATCCGGAGAATCCACAATCCCTTCTCCAAGACAGAACCCCGCCGCATGAAATAACTCTTCCCCGGGGGTTCTCATGACCACGGAATACGGTTTTTCATCGATACGAATCAAAAGTGGTTCCTCTCCGATCAATTCGAGAGGACTGACCCTGCAACTCCCGCTTATACACCTAAGCGACTGAAAAGTTACAGTATTATTTCCTGCACCCAATTGTTGCGGTTCCTTTAGTACCTATCTTTCAAAATCACATCATATTTGCGAAGGATTTATCTAATCAAATATTCTTGCTACCAAGACACCAGGACACGAAGTTTTATTATAATAACCATTTATTATTTGTGTCTTAATGGCTATTCTCTCCGGTTTATCCGGGTTGGGAGAAAGTTAATGTCTTATAAAAAACTAGTCCAAATCCAACTTGGCTTTACATTGATTACATTTTACAACGCCCCGAAAAACTCTATTACCGCATTCAGGACAAATATAGCGGGCTTCTTCATCTTGAAGCCATTTCTCAGCACCTACTTTTCTTCTATATGGGACAGCTCGTAAAATAACCTTTTTCCCAACAGCCATCGGAAAATTTTCGATATACTGACAGGGAAATTCGTCGCATTGATGACATCCGGTATATCCTTTATTCCTCGTACACTCTCTTATTTCACACTTTTTGCAATGTAAAAACAGATCATCAGATAGGCACCCCTGGCATCGAATATTTTCTATTGAAAGGTTTTCACTGTTGGGAAGCGTGCCCTTGCCAGGAATGCCTCCTTTGTAAAGATTAACTAACCTTTCCTTCAATTTTTTATTATTATCACGGTGTGCGATATGAATGGCACAGACTCCGCAATAAAGGCCACAGGGTGAAGCAAAATCTGGATTTATTTTCACAATTCCAATTTATCCTGATTAATTATTTCTTCATATCAAGAATGCATTAAAAATTCAGAATTCTTATTCGCTCCGTATGAATCGCTGCCTATTCCTCTGACGTGGGTTCAACAGAAGGAGAGGGAAACGCGAGGCCTTGGGTTAAAACGTAACATGCCTGGAGATACGATGTTGGACAGAGAGGAAAGCATTCCTTGCAGTCATTGCATTCTTTGGCGGCAATCTCCGGAATAAAACTGATCTCTTTGTTTATTCCCCGGTCAACAAACCCAATGGCATTTTTCTTGGCCACCTCGGCACAGTATCTAACGCACAGGCCGCAATGGATACAAAATGATGGATCTTTTTCAAACCGATCCCTTACCGCGCCGTACTCTTTTGCCATCTCCACCAGCTGGGGAGAATCAGGCGCATGGGCCATCAAAAGTTCAATAATGGTCTTGCGGATCCGATCCACTTTTTCAGACCGGGTTCTTACGATAATATCATTTTGCACCGGGTAAACACATGAAACAACGAGCTTTTTCCAACCGCGTTCTTCCACTTCAACGATGCAAACCCGGCATCCGCCGTAGGGTTCCAGTTTCTCATGGTGACAAAGCGTTGGTATGTATAGCCCCACATGTTGGGCAGCCTCCAGGATCGTCATGCCTTCAGCTGCGCTTACTTCTTTTCCATCAATCTCTAATTGGATTTCACTCATTGTTTTTTACTCTTTTTCGTTATCATTCTTTCTTCTTCGGGGAGCGGATCCGGAATCTTTTGGCCGGAAAGCTTTATTACCGCATCAAAACGAGGGGGGCAAACTTCCAAGCAGGTTCCGCAACTGGTGCATTTCTCCTGATCAACAATATGGATTTTTTTCTTACCACCGTCAATCGCTCCTGCTGGGCACTTTCGAGCACAGATCATACAGGCCTGGCACTTTGACGGGTCAATATAATACGCGATCAACTCCTTGCAGGACAACGACGGGCATCTCTTTTCTTTGATATGGGCCTCATACTCGTCCCTAAAATAACGTAACGTACTTAGGAACGGGTTCGGAGCACTCTTGCCCAAAGCACAAAGGGACGCTTCCGCGGCAGTCTCGGACAACGCTTCCAATAGCTCGATATCGCCTTCTTTCCCCTTGCCCCGGGTGATGTTGGTCAGGATTCTGTGCATCTGCCGTAAGCCCTCACGGCAGGGAACACATTTACCGCAGGATTCATCGGTAAGAAATTCGATAAAGTACCTGGCCACATCCACCATACAGGTATCTTCATCCAAAACGATCATCCCACCGGACCCCATCATTGAACCTGCCTTTGTCAGTTCATCAAATCCCACTTCCAAATCCAGCTTATCTTCCGGGATGCATCCGCCGGACGGCCCACCGGTCTGAACGGCTTTAAACTTTTTTCCGTCAGGAATACCACCGCCGATTTTATAGATAATATCTTTCAGAGTCATGCCCATGGGGACTTCCACAAGTCCGGTGTTGGTGATTTTGCCGACCAGGGAAAATATCTTGGTTCCCTTACTGCTTTCGGTTCCAACAGACGTAAACCAGTCAGCTCCCTTATTAATAATAAGGGGGACATTCGCCCAGGTCTCAACATTATTCAACACACTGGGCCTATTCCATAGCCCCTTGATGTTGGAACGGGTATACTTCGGCCTGGGTTCGCCTACTTTCCCCTCCAGAGACGTCATCAATGCCGTTGATTCACCACAAACAAAGGCACCGGCCCCCTGGTGCACAAACACTTTAAAGTCAAAACCTGAACCCAGAATATTTTTACCCAGCAGGCCATAGCTTTCCGCCTGTTTAATGGCCAGGTTAATATTCTCTACGGCCAGGGGGTATTCCTGTCGAACATAAAAATAGCCTTCGTGAGCTTTGATGGCATAACCGCCAATGATCAGTCCCTCTAAAATTGAATGGGGATTTCCTTCAAGAAGCGCTCTATCCATAAACGCGCCGGGATCACCCTCATCGGCATTGACAATGACATATTTAATCGGCTCAGGCGCATTGCGTGATCCTTCCCATTTTTTCCCCGTGGGAAAGCCGGCCCCGCCTCTACCTCTCAGGTTGGATTTTTTAACTTCTTCCAGAACCTCAACATCGGTCATTTCACTCAGGGCTTTGGCCAACGCTGAGTAACCCTCAATCGCCAAATAATCATCAATACTCTTGGAATCAATCTTAATGTTATTGCACAGAACGGTTCGTTCCTGGTTCTTATAAAAGGAAATATCAGATTCTTTGACTGCCCTTTCCCCTGTGGCCGGGTCTTCGTACAACAGACGCTCAACAATCTTGTTTCCTTTTATGCTTTGTTCGACAATCTCGGGAACGTCCTCGGCCTTAACCTGAAGATAGCATATTTCCTTAGGATATATCACCACCACGGGACCCCACTCACAAAATCCGGGACACCCGGTTCCCTTGGTATCAACTGTTGTTGTTAAGTTTTGTTTTTCAATCTCATTTTTAAACGCTTCGATAACTTCATCCGCGCCCGAGGCAACACAACCGGCACCGGCACATATGGAAATGCAAGGATTGTCCGGATCTCTTCTGGATAATATCTCTTGTCTCAAGTCCTGTAATTCTTCAGGCGTCTTTAACCGCGCCATAATTTTCCCCTACTCATAAGTTTTTAACGCTTCGGCTGTCTTGACTGGTGACATTTTTCCGTGAACCTTGCCATCAACATTAATCACGGGTCCCAGTGCACAGCAGCCGAGGCAATTAACCGTTTCCAGACTGAATTTCAGGTCCAGGTCAGTTTCGCCCGGTTTAAGGCCGGTGGCTTCTTCCACCGTGTCAAGAATACGGGTGGCGCCACGAACATGGCAGGCCGTCCCCATACAGATGTGGACCTCATGACGGCCCTTAGGGACCAAACTAAAGGCTTTATAAAAGGTCGCAATATGCTGTATCCGGGTTAAAGGAACGTCTAATTTTTGGCTGACCCTCCCCAGGGCTTCCTTGGGAAGCCAACTATTTTCACTTTGAATATCAAGTAAGATTTGAAGCAAGGAACTTGCTTCGCCATGATGTTTATCAATAATTTGATCTATTCTATCATTTTCCATAGACACTTTCCTAAATTTATCCTTTTTCTTTTCTACTGCTATACACTTTTACCTTAAGCCAGCGCATAGCAATTGCTGGCGGTATCGTATCGGACCATTCCGTGTTTTGATGAATGAATCATGTGCCTGGATACATCCGATGGGTTCAAGCCCAGCTGCTCGGAGATGTCGTTCGTTGAAAGAGGCTTTTCCCCTAAAAGTAACATGATCTGGCTGATGACCAGTTTGTCTGAAAAAATCTTATCAATT
>MAXL01000263.1 GCA_001751005.1 Desulfobacterales bacterium S5133MH16 | reverse complement strand
CAAAACCGGCCTTCTTGTCTTTTGTGATACGTTCGATGAATTTTCTCTGGACATAAGTGTCAAGCACATGCTCCACGGTATGAACATGATCGACAAGGAGCGTATCGGCAAGTCTGGCTTTTTGTGAAAGCAGGTGGTTCATGTATGTTTCAACATGGGATGTCAGGTGATCAAAAGAAAAACTTTTTTTTGAACAGTTCATAAGAGCGGCGGCAACAAGGGCATGAGGCGTAACAACAGTTACCGAGTTGATGGCGTTTATAACCCTGTGACCCAGATTTCGACAGAAAATGTTAAACTCTTTGGATCCCATATCTTCAATGGGCGTGCCGTATTGCAACAAAAGCTCCTTTAAAGAGATGGGTTCATGGAACTGAATATAGATTCTCCCATACCTTTTTTTTAAAAATTTTCGTGCTTTAATAACTTGCACCAAACTTTCAGGCTGTTTCTCTTTTCCTTCAACTTCATGAAGATAGGAGCTTTCCTCCAATACCGTGTCATATCCAATAAAAATAGGTGCGAATATCATATCTTCACACGCTTTGTTTTTATAAGCATTCAGAAGGATCGAAAGGAGTCCGAGCTTGGGCAGAATCAATTTGCCGGTTCGGCTTCGACCGCCTTCAATAAAGAATTCTATGTTGAAACCTTCTGCAAGCAGATTATGAATATATTCTGCAAAAACCTTTGAATAGAGGACCGCCCCTTTAAACGTTCGCCTTATGAAAAATGCGCCGCCGCTCCTGAATAAGGGGCCTATGGGCCAGAAAGAAAGATTTTTGCCGGCAGCAACGTGCGGACACGGCATATTGTTATGATACAGCAGATACGACAATATCAGGTAATCGATATGACTTTTGTGGCAGGGAATCAAGATTACGGGACCCTTCTGTGACATGCTTTTCACTCTGTTTAGGCCGTCTTTATCCACGGTTACCCCTTCAAACATGGTGTTCAGGACCCAGGTTATCACGGCCGAGGCTATTTTTATGATGATCATTTTGTAGTTGGCGGCAATTTCATCAAGAGAATCACTCGCTTTTTTTTGTACCTTTTGAATCGGGATGTCGCGGGCTTTTGAATGATGTTCCATGAAGTTTTGAAGCCGTTCCTTTGTAAGGATGTTTTCCTTCATTTCAAGTCGTGATTTCAAAACCGGTCCCGTGATGCTCTGGCGATGACGATTGATTTGATTCAAAAGATTGCGTCTTAAGGCGAGCGTCTGATATTCGATGTTTTTTTTCCGGTTTTCCGGAAGTGCCAAAAAAGTTTTTAGGTTAACCGGCTCGGATATTTCCACGAAAACCTTACCGGGATTTTTGAACAGGATCATCAGACGTCTTATTTTGCCGGGGTTTTCTTTGGTGCCGAACAGAATGTCAATGATGTTCGGTAACGATCGATCCGGCTTTTTATCAAAGAACATAAGTTGGGGGACAAGAAAAATGGGGCGGTCAATCGATTGTTGCATTTCGATAAGATATTGAACCGGATCTTTTTTTGCTTTAATAAATCTTCGGTGGAAACCTTTTTGTTCGACCAGAGAAAGTAATGCCGGCCGGCTGTTCATAAGTTCTTTTCGGATATATCCACTTGCATAAGGATCAGGGAGTGACAGGTTGTGAAATATGTAAGATAGGTATGAAGAAAAGATTTTTAAAAAGCGTGATACCGGCTGCCATATCATTATTTTATAGTCAAAACCTATCTGAGGATATGGAAGGCCGTCCCGCTTAAACCGGGTATAATAGAAGAGGTATAGAAAATAGCTTTTGGGTTTCGTAACATATATAATGATCCCCTCTTTTTGAAGTTTTTTTAGATTATGGGTCTGTTCCTCGGCAACCTTTATTCCGGAAAAGAAGAGTCTAAGGATAAAGGTTGTTAACATGCCGATATTATCAGGCAGTTGAAAAAGATAGTGATTGTGATTAGTTTGCGAGAAAGTGTCGTTCTTTTTTCTTAAGTTGGGTCTATATTTTTCAAATTGTAATTTAATCCATTTTAACATGGTTAAAATCCAATTTTAAATTTATATTCAAAAATTTTCAAGTAACAGATATGAATTTTGATTGCAATCTTTTCTTTTGAGAAGTATGTTTTTTTTTAAAAAAATATCATAAAGTTAGACAGTTATGTTTTATGAAGCTATTTTATGAGCAAGGTTTTCAATTAGAATATCAAGATTCTTATTTAAAAAATTAAGCTTGCGTTACAAACTAAGTTGTGTTAATTAGCAAATTCTTCTTTTGGAAAAAGTTTTTTAAATAAATTTAATTAAAATTAAAGGAGGATGATTTTCTATGAAAACTTTAATTGGTGGGGCGGTCGGAGCTGTATTGGGTCTCATTGGTATGTCCATATGGTGGAAACCATTTTTGCAGCTTTTAGCGGGTGCCATCCCTGTGATGCTTCTGCTTGGCGGTGGTTTGGCTCTTTATCTGGGCTTTGACGAACTCAAGGATACCTGGAAGAAAGAGGATACAACAGTTGATACTCCAACCAAAACAGATGAAACTGAAAAATACAAAAGTGAAATTGACGAACTGAAAAAAGAGATCGAAACTCTAAAAGACCAAAAAGCAGAATAAAAAGCTGATTCGCAAAAATACGGTACTTGTTTGACGGCAAGATGTGAGAAAGAAAATAAACGCCTTGCAACTGAATGCAAGGCGTTTATCGTTTTTCTTGGGAGTCGATGGTTCTTTTTATGGCCGATGTGGCCAGAAAATCTGCTCTTTCATTTCCCTCATGACCGGCATGCCCTTTAATCTTTATAATTTTCAGATCCTTGAATTTTAGTAGAATGTTTTTTATGGATTTTATGAGATTCTGATTTTTTCTGGCTTTCCAGCCCAGGGTCAGGACCCCGTGTGCATACCTGCTGTCCGTCAAAACGCGTACCGGAAGCTCGGTATCTTTTATGGCCAGAAGTCCTGTTCGGATCGCTTCAAGCTCTGCGATGTTGTTGGTCGCAGTACCGATATATTTTGATATCTCTTTTTCATGTTTTCCAAAACGGAGTACAATCCCTATTCCCGATGGGCCTGGATTTCCGGAAGATGCCCCATCCGTATAGATACAGATGGAATCCTTATATTCGGCACTATCCGGAAACTCGCTTTTAGCTTCAGGCCTGGTTTTCAGTTTTTTCAAAGATTTTTCGGTTGATTTTTTATTTTTCGATTTTTTGGTTTTTAACTCGACCGAATCGATGGGTTTGATATTTTTTGGGTTAACCCAATACTCGTAATCCTGACCCATCTGGTATTTGATCAAAACCCTGCCGTTTTTAACAATAGGTTTTTGATTCCGGTCTATGGCCAGCCAGACTTTATTTTTTTTAAACTGCATCCGCTCCCAGTTTATTTCGTCATTATTCATTGATCATTATTTCCTGACACCAGATCTAATAATCAATAATCAATTGTTAATTATTAATTGTTAACCATTGATAGTTCCGTAAAAAGTAAAAAGTTAAACGTGAAAAGTTTATATGTTTTGTATTATTGCCTCTTAATGTACTAAATATAGTCGTTTTACATTTCACGTTTCACTTTTTACGAATTCATCACCATTGATTATTAACCATTATTTATTCAATCCTGAACCCCAATCTAATAATTAATAATCAATTGTTAAT
>MAXL01000262.1 GCA_001751005.1 Desulfobacterales bacterium S5133MH16 | reverse complement strand
GTCTTTGGTATCAGCTTTTTGCTGTTGACAATATCCCTATAATAGGTATATTTGAGCTATAACATGGACGGTCACCGTTAAAAAGAAGGCGGAAAAGCAATTTCGCAAACTTCCGGTCGGTGTCACCAAAGTGCTGGTTCGGCTTTTAAGAGAAATCGAACTTTACGGCCCTTACAGAAACAATTGGCAAACCTATGGATCATTGGGCAAGAATCGCTTTCATTGCCATTTAAAAAAGGGACATCCGACTTACGTAGCCGTCTGGGAAATAAGAGACAAAGAAATTCGTTTGGTTGAGGTGACATATGCTGGAACACACGAAAAAGCTCCCTATTGAGCTCAAATTCATCGGGCCGCTTACGAATAAGGATAAGGCAATTGAGGCGCTGAAGTCCTTGGGCTTTGTGAACGTTTCCGACTCGGTTCCTTGGCGGGACCTATTTCCGGAATATTCGGATGAAGATTTGCCGGGTGTGTGCCTTGCCGGATCACGGGTGAAAGAGGGGTTAACCCAAAAACAGCTTTCGGAATTGACCGGTATTCCGCAGAGCCACATTTCCGAAATGGAAAACGGCAAACGACCGATCGGTAAGAAGCGGGCAAAGATCCTGGCCAAAGCGCTCGATGTTGGGTACAAAATTTTTCTTTAGGTCAATGCAATTCTTCAGTAAAACATGGAATCATTTGTTGGACAGGGTGCGTATAGGGTGCAAAATACATCGATATTCCTGTGTTTTTCAGATTTCACACTTAATGAAATCAGGCAGTTATAAAGCGCTGGCTATTCCCTGCATCGCCACCAGTTTTGATTAAAATTAGGTCTCTGATATTATCATAGGGGCCTTTTTACTGTTTTACAGCTTGAAAAGATAGTGGGTTGTATTATATTGTTTTTGCTGTAACGCACTTTTTTATTTGGAAAAAGAAAAAAAATTGATCGAACGATTTGGAAATTCTAAAACGTGCTGAAATCAAAATATCGACGTGACCCTTTACTAAACTGTCGAATTCATGTATCGTAATATTAAAGTTAAGCTCAAAAACCCTTTTATTTTTCCCGCTTATAGCAGGATATAAATTTCGAGATATTTTATGGCGTTAAATAAAAAAGAAAAAGAGGAAAGTCATCTTAAAAGTATTTTGATGGCCTATTTAATTCTGGTTCTCCATGTTGCTTTGATTACAGGATTGGTCCTGCTTGTCATTTTTTTCCGTGGTATTATAAATTACATGATATGGATCTTTATTGGCGGTACTGCTGTCATCCTTGCTTCAGCCTATCATTTTTATAAGCGTATGAAAATGGAAGGTAAGACGCTTCGGGAGATTCTTAACTCTCATCGGTTTGGCGGAAGAACCGTTGAAGTCAATCTATTAGGAGGGCTTGCATCTTTAAAAATCAGCGGGTCAAATGACCCTCCCGCTTTGGGTACGGCTTCATCCGGACAATTTAAACAACTGGAAGACCCGGATGTCATTCACAACAGGGAGTTTTCCGAACTGGTCCGTCTGCTTGAAAACAATCTCATAACCTTTGATGAATATAACAAATTTAAAGAACAGATTTTCAAGTCATAGAAATATGATGAATTCATTAAAATTCGAATTCATCACGTTTTAGGTCTTAGTTCCTAAACTATGATTTCTTGTGTTTTTATGTTAAAAAACCTAATGACAAAACATAAATAATAAACAAATCTCAATGACCAAAACACAAATGAATTGCGCTGTTAAATAATGCTTGTGATTTGTTATTTCCGGTTTATCCGGGTTAGGGCTCACTCAAAAATAATTTCACATTGAACGCCGGTGCATCCCGCCGGGTTGCGTTACGAAAATTCGAAATCTGCTTGATATTCCTTAAGTTTTCGTGCCTTTCCATTCGGGCGTCTCAACTCCCAAAATGGTAAACTTGTTCTTTCTTAAACCCGTAGCATTTAACAAACTGAAAGGAAATTCGATGAAAAAACTGACCCTTGCACTTCTTTCCGGCGGTATATCTTCCGAACGCGACGTATCCATTGCAAGCGGAGACCAGGTCTATGAAGCCCTTGATAGTGAAAAATACGATATCATCCGCTATGACCCAGAAACAGACATTTCGCGACTGGTAGCGGATGCACATAAAATTGATGCCGCACTAATAATTCTTCACGGACCCATGGGTGAGGACGGTACGATTCAGGGCCTACTGGATCTTCTTGAAATCCCTTATCAGGGGTCGGGGGTTCTCGGGAGTGCCATAGGAATGAATAAGCTGGTTTCCAAGCAGCTTTATGAAAAATCCGGTCTCCGGGTTCCGCCTTACATGGTTATAAAACGTGATGACGTCTTAAATCCGGAAAAGTGTGCGAAGCGGCTGGGTCTTCCCCTGGTTGTAAAGCCGATTGGCAGCGGCTCAAGTGTAGGGATTTCCATTGTCAAATCCATAGATCGATTAAACGATGCGGTTAATGAAGCATTTGCTCATGATGATGTTGTGTTAATAGAGGCATATATTGATGGTATTGAGCTAACCGGCGGCGTTATTGGTAATGACAAGATAGAAGCGTTGCCTATTATAGAAATAATTCCGGATAAATCCTATGATTTTTTTGATTACACAGCCAAGTATACTGCCGGCGCTACACAGGAAATATGCCCGGCTCGTATTGATGATGCGTTGACCAAAAAGGCACAGGCACTATCTAAAATAGCGCATAACGCCCTTTTCTGTAAAGGATACAGTCGAACCGACATGATTCTAAAAGATCAAGATTTCTTTGTCCTTGAGACAAACACCATTCCCGGCATGACGGCAACGAGCCTGTTGCCTCTTGCTGCCGAGGCTGCGGGTATTCCTTTCAGCAGACTTCTTGACCGGTTGATCGAATTAAGTATTGAAGCACACAAAAAAAACAGGTGATTCAATGATCATCAGAAGCAGTAAGGAACTCAAGTTACGATATTATGATCTTGGCGCCGGGGATATTTTTCTGGGCACGCTGACCTACAAGCACCTAAAACAGTCTGTACTGATCGATCTTCTTGAACGAGGTGTCTTCTGCTTTCCATCCGCTCTTTCACAAACATTAACCCACTCCAAAGCCGCACAGGTTCTTGTTTTAAAAAAATGGATGTTGCCCCATACATTTGTTATTACGCGACGAGTGGATCTGATAGATATTATCAATAACTATAACCGGCTTGGCATCGCTTCTGTAGTAACCAAGGAGGACCGCCTGCACTGCGGTTACGGCATACGAAAGTGGGATACTATTGAAACCGTCTATAGTTTCATGGCCTTTTCCGAGTCATCATATCCTTTTGTTATTCAGCCCTTTTTGGAAAACTTTACTGATGTGCGTGTTATCATTGCAGGAGATTACGTGGAAGCTTATGTCAGATATAATCCCAATAACTTCAGGATGAATGTATCAATGGGCGGTAAAAATTACCCTTATGAAGTGGACAAGGATATGGAGGAGTTTTGTCGTGCCGTCATGGAGCAGGGCAAATTCCCCTATACCCACATGGATCTTCTGATTACTGATAATGGAGAATATTACCTTTCAGAAATTGCGTTAAACGGCGGAATAAAAGGCGCCGGTATCAGTCGAAAGGAACTTGATCAGAAAAAACAGAATGTTATAGAAAACCTCGCAGCCATATCCTGAGAGAGGAAAAAGTATACACCCGGAGGATGGGTTCTCCAAAGCTTTAAAAAGGAGGTGTCTTTGAAAACAAAAAACAAGACGTTAAAAGAACTTGACCGATCCCCGGAAGTTGGCATTGTAATGGGAAGTGATTCCGACTTTGAAATTATGGAAGAAACCTCTTCGGTTTTAAAAAAATTCGGGGTACCCTACGAAATGACGGTGGCATCGGCGCACCGGAATCCCAAAAGGGCAGCTGAATTTGCATCTTCCGCCCATAAGCGGGGCATAAAAGTTATTGTTGCCGGGGCCGGGCATGCAGCCCATCTGGCAGGGACCCTGGCGGCCTTTACTTGGCTTCCGGTCATCGGCGTTCCCATAGATTCTTCTTGTCTTCAGGGATTCGATTCTCTTCTTTCCACGGTTCAGATGCCTCCGGGTGTTCCTGTAGCTACGGTATCCATCGGAAAACCGGGTGCACGCAATGCAGGGATCCTGGCCGTACAGATACTCGCTCTGTCAAATCAAAAACTAACAAAAATGCTTAAAGCATTTAAAGAGGAACTTGCAAAACAGGTTGATCAAAAAGCAAAGAAGCTTAAAGATTCTTCGGGTAGACCCGTTACATCCCACACATGATTTAATAAACGAGGCAGCCCTTATAATTAAAAACGGCGGGGTGATTGCTTTTCCTACACAGCATCTTTATGGGTTGGGGGCAGATGCATTTAATGCTGATGCCGTAAATAGAGTCTTTGAAATAAAACGGCGACCTGATGATAAACCGCTTCTCGTGCTGATAGATAAACACTATGATCTTACCAGGCTGGTGCAAAATGTTCCTTATGCGGCAACACGCATTATGGAACTGTTCTGGCCGGGTGCAGTCACCATTGTTTTTAAGGCAAAACATATCCTGCCGATAAATCTTACGGCAGGTACGGAAAGAATCGGGGTGCGAATGCCGGAACATCCGGTGGCTTTAGCGCTGACAACCGCTGTTCAAGGCCCTATAACCGCCACCAGTGCCAACATTACCGGCAATTCCGGATGTTCGCTGGTCTCGGATATGGACCCTTTGATTACGGATAAACTTGATCTTATCATTGACGTGGGGGCGCTCAAAGGGGGTATCGGCTCAACCGTGGTCGATGTTACCGCAGACTTCCCAAAAATTTTAAGACAAGGAGCAGTCTCTGAAAAAGATATTTTTACTGCTGTTTTCCAAAAAAGATGAAATCTTAGATAAGATGATAACCTGCGGTTAAACCAAAAGGATTTGACAAAAATTAAAATCGAGATTTAGTTTTAAAATCTGTAATATCAGGGAGTAGGGACTTGACGACAACCAATAAAAGAAAACATCCGAGAGTCAAAATAACCAACCTCATATCTTATGTTTGTATAGATGATAGTGGCAACGAAACAGAGCAAGGAGTGGGAAAGGCTATAAATATAAGCTTAGGGGGTATCCTCATTGAAACTCATAAGCCGATAACATCGCAAAATATTTTGCTAATGGTAATCGGCATTCAAGATGAATTAATCTATATTAAAGGTAGGATCGCTTATTGTAATACAGGCGATTCCGGAATGTTTCGAACCGGGATCCAATTCCTTGAAAGCGATGAAAAAATCCAATCATATGTAAAAAGCATAGTAAAAGTTTATAGCAAACAAAAAATATAAAAATCCTTTATCAATATTTTTTTCAATTAATGTTTTGACTCGCCTTTGGTTACGTTATTCTAAACCTGACAAATTCTTCATGAAAAAATCGGGCGCTAGTGTGCTTCAGCCCAGTTGCCGCCGGATGTTATGTTGACCTTCAGGGGTGCTTTGAGGTCCCAGATCCCTTCCATGATCTCTTTGACAAGCTTTTTAGCGGTTTCAAGTTCTTCCGGAGGAACTTCAAAAACGATTTCATCATGCACCGAAAGAAGCATCGCGGCGTTAAGGTTTCTTTCACTGAAGGCCGCATCCACATGGATCATGGCAAGCTTTATGAGGTCTGCGGCCGTTCCCTGGATAGGGGTGTTGATGGCGGTACGCTCTGCAAACTCGCGTACGGTTTTATTGGCGCTATTGATATCCGGCAGATACCGGATTCGACCCAACAGGGTGCTTGTCTTTCCGGTTTCTCTGGCAGAACTGATCGTCTGATCAACAAATCTTTTAACACCGTTATATCTTGCGAAGTAATTGTCTATATAAGTCTTGGCCATCTTGCGGCTTATGTTGAGTTCTTTGGAAAGACCGTAAGGGCTCATACCGTATACAATACCGAAGTTGATCACCTTGGCCTGCCGTCTCAGTTCGGGAGTAATAAATGACGGGAAAACCTGGAACACTTCGGTTGCGGTGCGGGTATGAATATCCTCGTCATCCTTAAAGGCCTTTATCAGGATTTCATCATCGGCATAATGGGCCAGGATTCGGAGTTCTATCTGGGAATAATCGGCGGATACCAGAGTCCAGCCCTGCCTGGGAATAAATGCTCTTCGAATTTCCATGCCTTGATCGGTCCGGATCGGAATATTCTGAAGATTGGGGTCAGAGCTGCTGAGACGGCCGGTGGCCGTGACCGTTTGATTGTACGACGTGTGGATCCGTCCGGTTTCCGGGTGAACAAGATCGAGCAGGGCGTCGGTATAGGTGGATTTCAGCTTGGAAAGGGCCCGGTGTTTTAAAATAAGTTCAGGAAGTTCGTGCTTGTCCGCAAGGGCCGTCAAGACATTAACATCCGTGGAATATCCGGTCTTTTTT
>MAXL01000261.1 GCA_001751005.1 Desulfobacterales bacterium S5133MH16 | reverse complement strand
TTGTTAAACTTTTTCTTTTCAATAGGTTAAATTGACACCATGATAGGATAGGAATTCCCTTTTTTGGACACAGAGGAACACGGATCATCAAGATTCTTAAATTGCAAAATAATAATATTATCTGTGTGTATCTGCGAAAATCTGCCTGCCCCGTAGGTCCGGGAGATCGTACTGGGGCGTCCTATTTAACTTGATTTTAAATCATCTTTCTTCCATGGGTACAAAAGTACAAAGTTCCGGGCCGCAGTAATCTCCAATATATTGGGAGTCGGGACGGTAAAGCACCGGTTTGGATGCAGCGCCTCCAAATTGCTCTTCAATAACGTGAGCGGTCCATCCGGTGATCCTGGCAATGGCAAATAATGGTGTAAAGAGATCTGTCGGTATTCCCATATAGTAATAAAGAGATGCGCTGTAAAAATCGACATTCACAAAAATATCTCTTCCCTTCCTCTGTTTAAAGGCTTCCTTGCCCTTTTTTTCAAGAACCTCAGACATTTCGTACCATTTAGGTTTTCCGGTACGCTCGCCCATTTTCTTGGACATGGGTGCAAGGATATGAGCCCGGGGGTCATCGGTTTTATAGACCGCATGGCCCAGCCCCATGATCTTGCCGCCGGTATCGAGCAAATTGTTCACATACGCTTCAACCCTGTCAACAGTCTCGATATCAAGGAGCATCTCCATAACCCGTGTATTTGCACCGCCGTGTAATTCTCCGGATAAAGAACCCACCCCGGCAGCAACGGCCGAATACATGTGGGCTCTTGTTGATGCCACCTGACGGGCTGAAAATGTTGAAGCATTAAAAGAATGCTCTGCATGCAGTACCAGGCAGGTATCAAAAAAGCCGGCCAGTTCATCATCCGGAATTGTCCCGTTGAGCATATAAAGAAAATTGGCCGCATGATTTAAATTCAGATCCGGCTCAACAGGTTTCTCATTGTTCCGGATACGGCCCCATGCGGCTACAATGGTTGGAAATTTCGCGATGAGTTTTATGGCCATGCGAACCGCTGCTTCACGCGAATGCTCTTTTGTATCAGGATCATGATGCGCCAACATCCCAACCGCCGCCTGGAGGATATCCATGGGAAGGGCGTCTTTGGGCCTGGTTTCAAGGGCTGCAATCACCTCAGATGGGATCCCTCTTTCTCCGGCAAGCTGTTTCTTGAAGTTTTCAAGTTCTTGTTTTTGAGGCAGTCTTTCATAAAGAAGAAGATAAGCAACCTCTTCAAATGAAACTTTTCCGGCCAGATCCTGAACAAGATACCCTCTGTAAATCAATCTGCCGGCAGTACCGTCAACATCGCTGATATTCGTTGTTGCGACTTTAAAACCCCGGAGGCCGGTATTCAAAATAGGCTGACATGCTTCCATGTTACACCTCCATTTCTGTTTTTTTGAGCAAACAAATTAAACGTCTCGGAATTTTTATCCCGATAGAGCGATATAAATTCAGTTATTTTATGAGTCATGGACTTTTTGCCTCACACATAAGTTAATCTACTCATTAAACTAATCAAAATTCGTGCCAAATTTAATTATTTAAGAATGAAAACCGGGATAACACAGATTTAAAAGGCATTTTTGAATGAAAACAAGTATAAATTCTACAAGGCTCGATTTTGCGTTACAACCTGTTAATATCAATAGACATCTAAACCTTTTTCAAGAATAATTTATGCAGATTTTAAGGATAACAATGAATCGTAATATAATTGGGTGAGGATTTAATTTTTCACATAAGACAATTACGGGGAAAAATACGGTACAGAATTGAAAAAACGTCTCATATTTGAAGCATGATACACAAATGTATCATGAGACATACAGCATAAAATAAGATTTTTTAGTGGTCAACTTTACGAACTTTTTTTGAGCATTCCGGACAAAACCCGACAAATTCAAGGTTGTGACCTATTATTTCAAAAACAGTTGCCTCATAAAGCTCATCTTCGATTTGGTTGAGCGGCGCAATCGGAGCATCATCCACCCGGTTACAGCGCACACAGCGGATATGGTAATGTTTGTTTGTATCCCAGTCAAAACGTTTCAAGCCCCCACTAAGTTGAAGCTTCTGAATTTCTCCCAATTCGGACAGGATTTCCAAATTTCGGTAAACCGTACCCAGGCTGATCCTGGGTAAACGCAAACGAACCATTTCGTAAACTTCGTCGGCACTAGGATGAGTATTGACCTTTCGCAGCTCTTCTAATATTATACTGCGCTGACGAGTCATTCTCATTTTTTTTTCTTTTAACAAATTCTTATCCTTTCAGCCACTGGTTAGTCCACTGTTTTCATTATATCTTTTATGCTGAAAAAAGATCCCTGTCAAGTCTGGATTTGCCACGTCAAAATTTTAGGGTAATCCAACTAATTATATGTCTCGGAAATTCTACAAATTTTCGAAATTACAGGTTTTGTAATGGCAACCCGTTTATAGCATCAGAACGGAATAATGGAATATGATCAATTTCTCTATGGTATCGAACCGTTAATCATAATGATATGACGCTAAAGTCTGTAAAATCTACTTGTTTTGAACAATAATTTTCGGTATGATTATTGCAATTTAATTTTGTATACCTCTGTTAACCGTAAGATTCAGGTGCCAATGATAGATGATCTCTGTCCAAATAAAAAAAGGGTATGGAACGAAAATTGCCGGAGGGCCCTCCCCTGAAGTCGAGCCATTGGAAAAACCTGCCCAGGTGGCTCTTTTGCCGGAAAAGATTCCTTTTGTAAAGCCCCGCTTAAAGGTTAAGATTGGTGATAAAGTAAAGGTTGGAACCCCGGTCTTTGAAGACAAACGCAACCCGAATCTGATATTTTTATCGCCGGGCGGGGGTAAAATAGCAAACATTGATTTGGGTCCTCGTCGGGTAATCAAAAAGGTCGTCGTAGCCTTGGATCAAGACGAGGAGTATGAAACGTTTCCCATCTTCACTGAAGCACAGCTTGAAAATATCGAAAGAAAATCTCTGATCAAAACCATAATGACTGGCGGGCTCTGGTCGCTGTTCAGAGAACTCCCCTTTCGGGATGTTGCAGACCCTGACGCCATTCCTCCGTGTATCATTGTGAGTCTGGATGCAAACGAGCCTTTTCAGCCGGTGCCCAAAGCTTACCTGAAGGGCAACATCGCTCTGTTTGAATTCGGCATAAAAATTTTACAAAAATTATCTCAAAATCTCATCATCAGCACATCCTCTGACAATTCATATGTCATAGAACAGTTAAACAGTCATGTGACCCACGTCTGCCAGGGGGTTTATCCGGCCGAGGACCCGGGCGTATTGCTCTATCATATTAAAAAAACACAGGCAGAAAATCAAACCTGGTTTATAAACGGTCAGGATCTGCTGCTTGTTGCCATGCTTCTTGGAACCGGAAAATACCCTGTGGCAAGAACTGTTGTTCTTGGAGGAACCCTGGCCAGGGAGAAAAAGCACTTTTTTACCAGAATCGGAGTTCCCCTGGGTCATCTTACCAAAGGACGTACGGTGAATGTGGATAACTCCAGATATATTGTGGGCGGTATTTTCAGAGGTTATTCCGATAAAAAAGATTCTTATATGGGGTTTTATGAAACGTCTTTAGTGTTGATTCCGGAAGGAAACGAAAAAGAGTTTTTCGGATTCGCAAGACCTGGGTTCAATAAACCGAGCCGATCCCGGGTGTTTTTGTCTTTTTTTAACAAATCGCTGTTGCCCATGGACTGTAACTGTCATGGTGAAGAGCGCGCCTGTATAAACTGCGGGTTCTGTGCAGAAACTTGTCCGGTCGATATTCTGCCGCAGTTTACATACAAATGCATACTGTCCGATGAAATTGAAGAGGCGCTGGCTCACGGTATGCTGGACTGTGTGGAATGCGGTCTGTGCACCTATGTCTGTCCCTCTAAGATAGAACTTTGTGATGTGATAAAAAACACCAAGAAAGCATATTACCTGGAACAGTTATGATGATGAAGCTGTTAAGAAAATTTTTCGATGCCAGACGCAAGCATTTTGAAGACGGCAAAAAATTTGAAAAAATCCGTCCGCTTTTTGAGGCAATTGAAACCTTTTTTTTCATACCGGGAAATGTAACCCAAAATCATCCCCATGTCCGTGACAGTCTGGATCTGAAACGCCTCATGAGTACCGTCATACTGGCACTGATCCCGCCACTGTTTTTCGGGATTTACAATTCCGGATACCAGTCCAACCTTGCATCCGGACTTTCCCTTAATTTTATGGCTGTTTTTGTGAATGGATTGTGGATTGTTATACCGGTGATTATGGTCTCCTACGGCGTTGGATTTTTTTGGGAAGTTCTTTTTGCATCCATAAGAAAACATAATATCAGCGAAGGGTTTCTGGTGACCGGATTGTTGTTCCCGCTGACTCTTCCGCCGACAATTCCCCTGTGGCAGGTTGCTGTCGGTATATCCTTCGGGGTTATATTCGGAAAAGAAATTTTTGGGGGTACCGGAAAAAATTTTTTAAATCCGGCTCTGACCGGAAGGGCGTTTCTGTTCTTTGCTTATCCCGGCAATATGACCGGCGAAAGGGTCTGGACGGTAATTAGCGGGATGAAGTCTCCGGCGGCTGACGCCTTCAGCGGAGCGACTCCCCTCGCGGTTTCTGCCGTTAGCGGCGCCTTTAATATCGTAAAATCTTCCCTGGCAAAAGCCGGGTTTACCTTTCCCAAACTCTTTTTCGGAGCATACCCGGGAAGTATCGGCGGAACATCCGCCCTTATGTGCCTGATCGGCGCATTTATTTTAATTGCTACCGGCATTGCCAGTTACCGAATTATGTTTGGTGGTGTTCTGGGTGTATTAGCGGCCGCATACCCGGGATACATTTTTAATCAATTTTACGGAAATTCATCCGTGCCCATGCTGTCTCTGCATCCCATGTATCATCTGGTAATGGGGGGCTTTGCCTTCGGAATCATCTATATGGCCACCGATCCGGTATCCGCACCGGGAATGAATATTTCCAAATGGATCTACGGTTTTTCCATTGGGGCGTTAACGGTTTTAATCCGCGTTTTCAATCCGGCTTTTCCGGAAGGAATTATGCTGGCGATTCTCTTTATGAATCTGTTTTCTCCCTTGCTGGATCATTATGAAATAAAAGCCATATTAAGAAAAAGGGTTCCAAATGTCTAGTTATTTAAGATCGATTATATTTGCAGCAGTATTGACGGTGATATGCGGCAGCCTTTTAACACTGGCATCGACCGGTCTCAAAGAATATCAACTTAAAAACATAGCACTTGACAAGCAGAAAAATATTTTAAAATCAGTCGGACTGATTCATGACAAAAAACCCCTTTCTCTGGACACAATAGATAAGCTATACGCCGAAAACATCAAACAGGTATGGGTTGATGTTTCAGGCAAAATCATTCCGGAACAAAATAAAAGCCAAGATGATCTGCCGGTTTATCTTTATGTCATACAAAACAATATCCAGTCCTACATCATTCCTGTTGATTCACGCGGTCTATGGGGAAGAATTTTAGGATATTTGGCCATAAAAAATGACGGAACCACGGTTTCAGGGTTTACGGTTTACAGTCACTCGGAAACCCCCGGCCTTGGGGGAGAAATCGAAAAGGGTTGGTTTCAGAAAAACTTTTCAGGCAAAAAAATCCTGGATGACCGGGGCAATTTTGTTTCCGTTGCCATTGCAAAAGGGTTAGTCAAGGATAAGATACACGATACCCGTCAAAAAAACGTTGTGGACGGTATCAGTGGTGCGACCTTAACCGGAAAATTTTTATCAGCAGGTCTAAAACGTACACTTATCCAATATGAACCTCTTTCCAAAAAATTCAGGAACAACCAGATAAAATGAAGATAACCCGGACAAAAGCTTTTAAAGTGTTTTTTACCCCGATATGGGAAAGCAACCCGGTTTCCGGACAAATTCTGGGGATATGTTCGGCACTGGCCGTAACCGTGCAGTTAAAAACCGCTATTGTTATGGGTCTGGCACTGACCTTTGTTCTGGCTTTTTCTAATTTGTCGATTTCCCTGATGCGAAATCTTATCCCCCGTAATATCCGGATTATTATAGAACTTACGGTTATCGCAACCCTGGTAATTTTTGCGGATCAGGTCTTGAAGGCATTTCTGTATGATATCAGCAAGCAGTTGTCTATTTTCGTCGGACTTATTATTACGAACTGCATTATTCTGGGTCGGGCTGAGACCTATGCTCTGGGAAACCCGCCATTTCTTTCCCTGCTGGACGGTATCGGCAATGGATTAGGCTACAGCCAAATTCTGATAACGGTGGCGGTGCTGCGGGAGCTTTTGGGCGCCGGAAAACTGTTCGGGTTTCAAGTTATTCCCGACGCTTTTTATGCCGCAGGATATGTAAACATGGGGTTCATGGTGTTAGCCCCGGGCGCGTTTATTGCGATCGGCCTTATCGTTTGGGTACAGAAAACCGTTTCCAAAGAATAACATAATGGAAAATCTAATCAGTATATTTTTAAATTCCGTTTTTCTCGGTAACATCCTTCTGGCTTATTTCTTAGGCATGTGCTCCTTTCTGGCAATTTCCAGAAACCTGGATACGGCGATAGGTCTGGGGTTGGCCGTGACGTTTGTACTTTCCATTACCACGCCTGCGAACTGGCTGATCTACTACTACCTGTTGGCACCGGGGGCCCTTGAATGGGCGGGACTGCCGGGCATTGATCTCGGTTTTTTGAAGTTTATTATTTTTATTGCCGTCATCGCCGCCATTGTTCAAGCTTTGGAAATGATTATCGACCGGTATTCACCCCCGCTGTATACTGCGCTGGGTGTCTTTCTTCCTTTGATTGCCGTAAACTGCGCGATTCTGGGCACTTCTCTGTTCATGGTCGAACGAAATTATAATTTTATCGAATCCGTTGTCTTTGGAGCAAGTTCAGGCATGGGCTGGATGCTTGCCATTGTGACCATGGCCGGGATACGAAAAAAATTGAGATATGCGAATGTCCCTGCAGGTCTTGAAGGTTTTGGCATCAGTATGATTATTGCAGGCCTCATGGCCATGGCGTTTATGTTGTTTTCAGGAATTACATTATAGCAGTCCTTTCGCTCTTAAGTAACATTTTCCGGGAACACGTAACATCTCAATAAATTATGGATTCGGCTCAATATCACCATTTAATACACCAGAACTTATTGAGAAGTTATGGCAACACGCATTAACATAAGGAACTTTCATTGATTTTTCTTATCAGCATCACGGTATTTGGATCGGTCATATTTATCCTCGTGGGTCTGCTTTTACTGGTGGAAGCCAAGGTGGTTAAAAAGGGTGACTGCATGATTGTCATCAATGACGACGAGGAAAAAAGCCTGAAGGTTCAGGGCGGAACCACACTTTTATCTGCGTTGGCCGAAAATAAAATTTTTCTTCCATCGGCTTGCGGCGGCGGCGGGTCCTGTGGAACTTGCAAGTGCGTGGTGGAAGAAGGTGCAAGAGGCATTCTTCCCACTGAGCTTGCCCACCTCACCCGAAGAGAGAAAAAAGAGAATGTCCGCCTGTCCTGCCAGGTAAAACTAAAGGAAGACTTGAAAATCCGGCTGCCTGAAGAAATATTTAACGCCAAAAAATACAACGCCACTGTGGTATCAAACGAAAACGTATCAACCTTTATAAAGGAGCTGGTGATGAAACTCGATCCCGGTGAAAAGCTCGAATTTCAAGCCGGTGCATTCATTCAGATCGATATTCCCCAATACGAACTCTCATTTTCCGAATTCAGAGTCCGGGTTGCCGAACGATTCAGACCGGACTGGGATGCCTTCAGCCTTTGGGGGCTTCGTTCTAAAACAGAAGAACCGATTTTTCGAGCGTATTCCCTGTCAAATCCACCCTGCGAACCGGATATGCTGCGATTCACGATCCGGATTTCCACCCCCCCGCCCGGTTATCCGGAAGCGCCCCCCGGAGCAGGATCATCCTATATTTTCAATCTAAAACCGGGAGATCGTGTCACCTTGAGCGGACCTTACGGACAGTTTTTTGCAAAAACAACAGACAGAGAGATGTGCTTTATCGGTGGCGGCGCCGGAATGGCGCCCCTGAGAAGTCACATTCTTCACCAGCTAACCACACTGGAAACAAAACGAAAAATTAGTTTCTGGTACGGGGCAAGATCAAAACTGGAATTGTTTTTCGAACAGGAGTTCATGGACCTGGAAAAAAAATTTGAGAACTTTTCATTTTTTATCGCCCTGTCCCAGCCCAAACCCGAGGATCACTGGGAAGGAATGACCGGTTATATCCATAACTGTGTGCATGACCATTACCTCAGTCAACATGAAGATCCAACCGAAATTGAATATTATCTCTGCGGTCCACCGGTGATGATCGATGCAATTGAAGATATGCTCGACAGCCTGGGGGTGGAACCGGAAATGATCGCCTACGACAAAT